>CAMMBX010000010.1 GCA_946494345.1 uncultured Mycoplasmatota bacterium
ACTTCTTCACTCATTAGTTCTTGTTGTAAGTCCATATATTTCTTTTCAGTAGCTTCAAGACGTTCTATCATTATAACCAGTCCTTTCTTTTTCTTTGTAATTATAGCATAGCTTACCTTTAAATACAATCTTTGTTTATATCATTTTATATTATATAGTTAACTTGTGATATAATATTTATATGTTATAGTTAAGCTAGAGGTGTTTATGATAATATTAAAAGAAGAATTTAAAGAAAAAATAATTAATAGACATCAAAAAGATGGCATCAAGTGGTTGGAAAGTATTAATTCAGTTATAGATAAATATACTAATATTTTTCATTTAAGAGATATAAAACTTTTAGATTATTTATCAATGAATATAATCCTTACTGCAAATGCACAAGATTATGGTGATATAATTATAAAGATAGGGGCTCCTGGAATGACTTTTATTAATGAGATAAAATATATTAATTTTATGCCCATTGATAATATGGTTAAATGTTACTACTATAATATAGAGGATAGAATTATGATATTAGAAAAGATTACTCCAGGCTATACTTTGTTTAATGAAAAAAGCTTTAATAAACGACTTAAAATATTTAGTATGCTGTTAAATAATGTTTGTAAAGAAACTATGTTCTTGAATAAATTTCCAAGCTATGAAGATAAATTAAAAAGAAAATTAATAGTTGCTAAAAGTCTTGATAATGTTGATCCTAATATTTTAGATATGTTAATCTTATCTAATGATATGTATAAAGAAATTGCGAGTATGAATTTACCTAAATATGTTTTACATAAAGATTTAAAGCATAAAAATATTTTAAAGTCTGAAACAGGATGGAAAATGATTGATCCACATGGGGTAGTAGGTAAAAAAGTTTTTGATACCTGTCAATTCATTAAAGCAGAATTACCTAATAATAGTGTAAAAAGCATTAAAAAAATCGCTAAAAAAGTAGCGAAAAGTATTAACGAAGATGTAGATTTAATTTATAAAGCTCTATATATAGATACTACTACTAAAATTCTTTTTTATATAAAATCTAAAGATGATAAAGACACTATTTCATATAATATTAACTTATGCAAGAATATTTTAAACTGTATTAAAAAATAAAATTTTAGTTTTTCTTTTTTCTAAGATATACAAGATATAGAGCGATGGCAATTTGGATATATCCTATTAAAGCTGCTACTCCAAAGATATCTGCTATTATTCCCATCAATAGAAAGTAAAAGGTTGCATTTTTAGATGATATGTCTAAAATATTAGTTAATATTAACATCTGCATACCTAAAGCACAGTTATAAGAAAGGTCTGAGATAAAAATATATAATAAATAGATATTAGAGATTTTATCTTTCTTAAAAGCTTTTAGATAGTCTTTTAGACTGACATTCTTATAATGAACTCTATCATTGAGTTTTACTTTACTTAGAGAGAATAATGCTATTACTAGACATATTAGGGTAATTAAAAGAAAACTATTGTAGTTAAAAACATAATTTCCTATAGTAAAACCAAGTAATAGTCCTCCTATTAAAACTCCTAAATCTTGGCATATATAGGTTGTTAGTTGTCTATAACTATAGACTTTATCATCTTTAATAACTCTTGTGATTAAGGGATATATGGCTAAATATCCTACTGTGTAACTTGCAATATCAAAGATAAATAGTATCGCTATAAATCTAGTAGATAAATGCTGATATCCTATAAAAAGAATAATGTAAGAAACTATTCTTATTAAGAGAGTTACACTTAATAACTTCTTTATGTTGGTCATACTTATTTTTAGGGAAATAAATATTATAGAGATGGCTCCAAAGAAAGTTGCAAGACTCATTACTCTACTTATTTCACTTGGGTCAAGACTATTCTCTTCTAACCACAGAAGCCTAAAGTTATTCCATAAACCAAAAGAAATACTAAAGAATATAATCATTAAAAATATATATTTTAAGTTTTTGTTCTTAATTAATTCTTTCATGTTCTACTCCTTATATGTTATTATTACTTACACTACTACTATCTCTTAAGTTTAAATAGTATTTATTATCTTCTAAAGACTTAGGTGAACCATCGGCAACTTTCTTTCCTTTATCAATAATAATTAAATGGTCAGCTTTATTCATTACATCTTTTTTATGAGTAATAATGATAACAGTATTAGTTTTAGATAATTCTTTAAAGACTTTAACTACTTTTCTAGTATTAGTAGCATCCAAAGATGAAGTTACTTCATCGAAAAGTAATATTTCTGAGTTTGTTAAGATACTTCTTGCAATAGATAGAAGTTGTTTTAAGCTTGTAGATATATTAGTACTATTTTCATCAATAACAGTATTATAGCCTTTAGGCAAGCTTAATATCTCATCATGTATTTCTAAATTATTACATACTTCTTGACATCTTTTAAAGTTAGGTTCTACTAAAGTCAAATTATCTTTTATACTCATATTAAAGAGAATACTTTTTTGAGTTACAACACTGACATTAGTCTTATAAACATCTTTAGTATAATTATAAATATCTTCTTTATCAATTAAGACTTTACCACTATCAGGTTTTATTAATCTTAGAATAATATTTAATATTGTACTTTTTCCACTACCACTACGTCCTACTATAGCCGTTAATTCATTAGGTTTAACTTTAAAGGTTACATCTTTTAAGACTTGTTTATCTTGATATGAGGAATAAACATGACTGAATTCTAGACTTCCTTTAATATTATCTTCTTTAACAGTGTTTGTTATTTTATTATTTTTAGGACGATAATTTAAAAGAGAATAAATTCTTTCAACAGATACTCTACAGTCTACGACATTCTTTACACAGGTTTGTAAGACATATTTTAACTCCTGGTTTAACATAGTAAAGTATCCTATTACTAATACTATCTTATCAACAGTGTAGGCGTTTTGAAATAATAGAAATAGTGTAACTGCATAAATACTTACTTCTCCTAAATCTAATATTAATTGTAAAAAGTTTATTTGAATATCATTATATCTTCTTTTTAATCTATAGTTATGACAGAACTTCTTATTAATAGTATTAAAATAATTATAGTACTTATCTTTTATATCATAAACTTTCATTTCCTCTAATGATGATAATTCTTCTAGAAAGACACCAGCGATTTTATCTTGATACTTTCTTTGTTTATTTAAGTACTTTACGATTTTTTCATTAAATATCATCATAAAGATTACATAAAGACTTGAGAATAAGGACACTACTAATCCTACTAAAGGAGAGGTTAGGGCCGTTAATATTACAATTACAACTATTCTAATAAAACCAATAATAATATCACTTAAATAATCGTTAAAACTTGTAATTTTCCAAATATCACTAGATGATGCTTGTAAAACTTCATCTATGTCTTTATGTTTAGAAAATTCTAAATCATATGTTGCTAATTTATCAAAGACTTTCTTCTTTAAATTTACATAGCAATAATTTGAGTCTAAAGCTCCACCTTTATAATTCCAGTAGTAAAATATAACTTTAGCTGTCGCTGCGGCAAAGAAGTAAAATATCCATTTTAAGGCTTCATGATAGTCTCCTAATGTTAAATATTTAACAATACCTGAGGCTGTTAAAGGTAAGAGAATACTTGCGATGACTGCTAGGGCTTTTGATGTAAAAATCATTGTATAATAAAGTTTATTAGGCTTAATACAAGACCAATATTTTTTATAAGTATCTATCATTAATCTCATATTAACACCTCACTTTCAGAGTTAATTTTCTCTTTTAACTCTTCTAAAGACTTATAACTTTTTACTTTGCCTTTATTTAAATAAAATATCTTGTCGGCTCTATTAATTAAATCTTCTCTATTAGTTATAACTAAAATAGTATGGTCTTCTTTAAGTCTTACTAAAAGGTCTATAATTTCGTTAGTTGTTTTAGGGTCAAGAGATGCTGTTATATCATCCATTAGAAGAATTTCCGCATCTGTTAAAAGACTTCTAGCGATGGATAAGAGTTGTTTTACCGCTTCCAGATGGTCCAATAAAGACATTTAAAGTATTAGGCTTTATTTCTAGATTAATATTATCTAAAATATATTTAGAATTATATTTATAACTTACATTTTTAAAGACAATAGAACCATATATTTCATCATTTTCATATTTGCCAAAGAGATTTGATAAATCATCCTCATAGGTTAAGGCTTCATTTACTCTTTTAACAGAGACATGATATTCTTTTATTTCACGATATGATCCTACAAGTTCTGTTAAGTTTTCTATTAATTGGTCATAATAACCTATAATTAAGATTACTAAATCAATAGTAGCGTTAAATTTAACCATAAAGATTAATAAAACAAGATATAAAATAAGTTTTGTGTATTGAGGTATTAAAGTACTAGTATTTTCATTTTTTGCAAAGTATTTACGTTTTTTAAAATAGGCCTTAGTATATCTATTTAGTTTAGTTTGTAACTTTTTATAAAGATTATCTTTTATAGGCAGTGTCTTTATTTCTTTTAAGGCATTTAACTCTTCTACATAAGTAGAATTAATAGTATCATTATGTTTCTTTTGTTCTTTTAAATATTTAGAGTACTTATCCATATTTTTTGTCATGAAAATAATATATATTATTAAGGAAATAACGGTGATAATAGCAAAAATAAGGTGCGCTTTAAAGATTAATATTACGGTTAAGATAATCATAAAAATTGTAGATATATAGACAGTTATAGAATCCAATAGATAACAAAAACTTGGAATATCATCTCCTACTAAGCTTAACATTTTACCATTATCTAGAGTCTTAGTGATTTTTCTTGATGAGGTACATATTTTGTTAAATAGTTTTTTATGAATAGTATCGCTATAATAAGTTTGAAGAAAACTATAGATATAATAATTAAAATACCAAATAACTTCATAGACAATGTAGGCAATTGCTAGATAAAATGTATATGTGTATTAAGGTGTTACCATCTGTTGCATACTTTATTATTTGACTAGCAAAGTAAGGAAAGAAAGCCATAACAACATAACCCAAGATGCATGATAAAAAGAAAAGAAAGGTCATAAATTTTTTAAATGGTACTACTTTAAAATCATTATATAATTCTTTTAAATACTTCATAACTCCACTCCTATACTATAGGACAATTATATCAGAAAAAAAGAAAAAGAACTAATATTTTATCTTTAGTTCTCTTCTAATTCATCTTCATCAACGACTACTAAGTCTTTTAAATCTTCATTAGCATCATCATAGTCATCATCGTCATCTGTATCTCCAGAATCATAGTTATCTTCCTCTTCTTCATCTGGTAAGATAGTATCTTCTTTTATTTCTTCTTCATCATCTTCTTCATCTTCATCATCAGTTACTTTTACTATTTTATCAGAAGTATGACGACTTCTTAAATCCCAACAACCATCTTCTAGAAGAATAAACCTTTTATCAGTTGTAAGTAAAGTATAATAATCTCCTATTTTTTCTTCATATGTTTTATTAGGAAGTTCTAATAATGTTACTACTCTTTTGAAAAGATCAGCAGTATTCATCTTTCCTTCTTCTTCTAATATATAATAAGTTATGTCTTTATGTGATAATAATTCTAAATCTTCTTTTTTCATTTTAGCTAACTTCATAAAAATTCCTCCTATAGCTAAGAGCATTATATGCTACTATATTTTAATGTGTTCTTCGTGTTGTTAATTAAATCATATAAACTTATAGCATGATTTTATATAAAAGGCAATACTTTTTTATATATTTATATTTTTTTACATTTTTTCAGGCACTTTAATTGCTAGTATATCAAGTAATTCTTCATTAGTTTCTTTGACTAAATTTGTTAAAGTAAGCCAACTTTCTCTTTTCTTTTCATCACTTTCTGTTAAGATATGATTAGCTTCATAGAATCTACTGTATAAACTTGTCAAGCTATATAAATAATCTGCTATAGAGCTTAAGTCTTTATTATTATAAGCTTTATGTAAAATATTATTCTTCTCCATTAATAAAAGTATTATTTCTTTCTCAGTATTAGTTGGTTTATTATAGTAGTTACTATAGTTTATACCTTGAACTTTCGCTTTATTCAAGATAGATTTCATTCTGATAGTATTGTATAAAATATAGGGACCAGTTTTTCCTTCTACGTCGATGAATTTACTAGGTTCAAAGATATAATCTGTTGTTCTATTAGGCAAGAAGTCAGCATATTTAATGGCAGCGATAGCAATTTTTTCAGCAATTTCTTCTTTATTGTCCATATCTTTATTCATATGAGCAAGTATTTCTTCTTTAACGCTTTTAATAAGACTTTTTAAAGTTGCCGCGTTACCATCTCTTGTTTTAAATGGCTTACCATCCGTTCCATTCATTGTGCCAAAGCCATAGAATTCTAAAGCTGTACTTTTAGGGACAAGGTTTGTTTTATAGGCTGCTCTAAAGACTTGTTCAAAATATAACCCTTGACGCATATCCGTTATATACCATATTTCGCTAGGATTAAATCTTTTCATACGTGATGTTATTGTGGCAAGTTCCCTTGTAGCATAAAGAGTCGCTCCATTACTTTTAATAACAACTAGTGGTGGCATAGGTGCTTTATCAGTATCTTCTATTACTTCAACAATCTTCGCCCCTTCACTGTTTGTTAAATAACCTGATTTTTCCATAATATCAAGAGTTTCTTTGATGTAAGGATAAGCATCACTTTCTCCTTCCCATAAGTCAAAATCAGTATTTAATTCTTGGTAGATACTTTTTATATCTTTTATAGATATTTCTTTTATTTTATTCCAAAGAGCAACATAACCTTTATTTTCACCTGACTCTAACTTGGCAGTTATTTCTCTTACTTCATTCATTATCTCTTCATTTTCTTTGGCTTTTATACTAGCGGTAGGATAGATTTCTTCTAGGTCTTTTCCTGTTATAGGTAACTCATCCCAAGTAGTTTCCTCTTTTCCACTAAAATAGTTAAGATTAGGATATCTTTGTTTTATCTCATAGATTACCATGCCTGATTGACGACCAATATCGCCAAAATGAACATCTGATATGACTTCTTTACCAAGATGTCTTGCAAGACGTTTTAATGCTTCTCCAATATTAGCACTTCTTAGGTGTCCTACATGAAGAGTTTTAGCGATATTCGCACCACCATAGTCGATGATAATTCTTTCTTTATTAAGTTTTTCCACATCTTTTGTGGAACTCTTAATAACTTTTTCCACATATTCTGTTAATAACTCATCCTTAAAACTCAAGTTAATAAAACCAGCACCAGCGATATTTATATCTTTAAAATACCCTGTTTCTTCTAGACATTTAACTAGGTCTTCAGCAATATCTCTTGGTGACTTATGCATGATTTTAGCAAGCTTCATAGCATCATTTATTTGATAATCTCCTAGTTCTTTTTTGCTACTTGTTATTAATTGTACTTCATCAAGGGGAATACCTTTTTCATTAAACTTAGCTAGTATATCTTTTTCCACAGTATTTAAAAAACTCATAATAACCTCCATTCTACTTTAAACTCATGTTTAAAGTCATTACCATCTATTTGATATATAACTTCATAAGTAGTATTATCTTTATTTATATTAAAGGTTTTCATCGGAACAAAACCTGTTTGTTTTAAATCTTTTAAAAACACTTCAAAATTAGTTTTTTTATTTTCCACAAATTTATAACTTAATATAGTATCTTCTGTTTCTCGTAGCATAATATTATCATCTAAAAGAATAGTTAAAACAGCTTTATTATCTTGATACTGAATTAAGTTTTTCTTTTCATCAAATGTTCCTTTACCTTCAAAAGGTAATTCTTCATCTTTGTTTTTTATTTTCGCTTTTATAAATACATCTTTCATAGATAATCTCCTTTTTCTTTCAAGATTATAACAAAAAAGTGTTAAAGTTACAACTTTTTGGTGTGAATGATAGTTTTTTGGGACATGATATATAAAGAAAGGATTTGATATGATATGAAAGTTTTAAAGAAGTGTTTAAAAATATTTATAATTCTTATAGGACTTTTTATTCTTGGGAACATTGGTGTTTATACTTATGCTAAGTTAAGTCCTAAGATTGAGATAAAGAATGCTAATAGTTTTATGTTGTTTGATAGTGATAATGAGGTTTTCTTTCAAGGAAGTGGTTCTAGGGAATGGATTAGTCTTGATGATATTTCTCCATATTTGATAGAAGCGACTATAAATACTGAAGATAAAAACTTTTATAAACATATTGGATTTGATTACTTAAGGATACTAAAGGCGATGGTTGTTAATATAACTAGTGGTACTACTAGTCAAGGTGCTAGTACGATTACCCAGCAGTATGCTAAAAACTTATTTTTAGACTTTGATAAGACGTGGAAAAGAAAATGGGATGAGATGTGGTATACGATAGAAATAGAGTCTCATTATAGTAAAGATGAAATACTTGAGGGATATTTAAATACAATAAACTATGGTCATGGTAAATATGGAATAGAAACTGCTAGTAAATATTACTTTGGGAAGAGTGCTAAAGATTTGACTTTGGCAGAAGCGGCAATGCTTACGGGTATTCCTAAGTCTCCTAGTAATTATTCTCCTTTTGTTAATTTAGAAAAAGCGACACAAAGGCAGCAAATGATATTAAAGAATATGTATGATGATGGGGTTATTAGTGAAGATGAATATAATAAGGCTCTTGATGAAGAACTTAAGTTTGTAGGTGAAGAAGAGGAGGAAAAATTAGAAAGTGTAATGTATTATCAAGATGCTGTTATTGAGGAATTAAAAAGCTTAAAGGAAATACCTGAATCTTTTCTTGAAACTGGAGGACTTAAAGTCTATACTAGTCTTGATATGGATGCTCAAAAAGAGCTAGAAGATACTGTTAAAAATACAATGCCTGATAGTGATTTAGAAACTGCTAGTGTTATGGTTAATCCTAATAATGGGAGAGTAATTGCATTAGTTGGTGGCAAAGATTATAGTAAGTCTGAATTTAATAGAGCGACTGATGCTAAAAGGCAGGTTGGTTCAACGATGAAAGCTTTCCTATATTATGCTGCTTTAGAAAATGGATTTACAGCATCTACTACTTTTACTAGTGAAGAGACTACTTTTACTTTTAATAATGATGAGACTTATTCTCCTCAAAATTATAATGGAACATATGGTAATAAGCCTATTTCTATGGCTACTGCTATCGCTTACTCCGAAAATATTTATGCCGTTAAAACCCATATGTTTCTAGGGGAAGATACGCTTGTTAATATGGCTAAAAGACTTGGTATTACTTCAGAACTTGATGAAGTTCCTTCTCTTGCTCTTGGTACTAGTGAAATAGGAATGTTAGAAATGGCTGGAGCTTATTCTGCTTTTGCTAATGAAGGGTATAAAGTTACACCGCATTTTATTACAAAAGTTGTTGATAAAGAAGGTAACGTTTTATATGAAGCTAATGAAGAAAAAGATCTTATATTAAATCCTAGTTTAACTTTTATTTTAAGTAATCTATTAACTGCTACTTATGATGCTAATTTTATTGATTATAACTATCCAACCGCTGTTAATCTTGCTAGTAGAATGACTCATAAGTATGCTTTAAAAAGCGGTACTACTAATACGGATAACTGGTATATTGGTTATAATAAGGATATTGTTACAGCAGTATGGTGTGGATATGATGATAGTCGTGAACTAGAATCAAGTGAATATAAATATGCTCAGAACATTTGGCTTAATACCATGGAAAATTATATGAAAGATAAAACTGATGAATGGTATAGTCAACCAGAAAATGTAGTAGGAGTTTTAGTTAATCCGATTACTGGAAAACCAGCAACTGATGCTGATGCTAAGAAGATCATTATGTATTATGTTAAAGGAACTGAACCTAGTGAAGATGATCCAGTATTTGACGAATTAACGAGTAATAATTAGTATATTTTATAATTTGGTTCATACAATTACTTTGAGAGGATGATTTTATGAATAATAATTTTGATACTTATCCAAATCAAAGTGCTGATCCACCCTATCAAAACTTTGATTATGATTATACTCCAAATATGAATAATACATCTAATAACAATAATACGGTTCCTATAAGTGGAGATATGGCCTATGCTGAGAATATTTTAGAATTAAATGTTGGGAAAGAAGCAAGTTTTTATATGTCATATTCTGATTCCTTAGAGTGGCGTGATAAGGTCTTCACAGGGACAATTGTTGGAGCAGGACGTGACTATGCAGTAGTAAGAGATAATAGTACTGGCCATAATTTCTTACTTTGGACTGTTTATCTTAATTATGTTGAATTTAGAGAAGATATTAATTTGAGATAATTGTTTCTTCTCTTTTTATTTGTTATAATATTTTTGAGGATGTGATACTAGTGATTTATGTTATTATTGGAGGAGTTATTATTTTAATCATTTTAATTTGTGTTATTATGGTATTTGTTTATAAAAATAGGTATAGTTTTTTATATATAAAAGTTAAGGAAGCAGATAATAATTTAGATATTTTATTGCAAAAAAAAGAAGAGATTCTTCTTAAGATTGTTCCTGTTTTAGAAGATGCAAAAATAAAAGATGTTCCTGAAGTTATTAAATTAAAGTCTAAAAGAATAGACCATCATGACTTATATAAAGAGTTAACGGATATGACTAGTGAAATTTTAAAAATTATTGATGATTATGAAGATAAATTAGACTTTAAGAAACTAGACTCTTTAATAGACAAATTAAATGAAAATGAAAATGATTTAAGAGCAACTTTAAAGTATTATAATGATAATGGAGAAGAAATTAAATATTTAGCACATAAATTTCCTACAAACTTAATAAAGACTTTTTCTCACTATCAAGATATTGAAACTTATAAAATAGAAAAAAGAGAACCTTTTGAAATATTAAAAAAATGACTAATAAAGTCATTTTTTAATATTTATCTTTATATAAATCTTTAACTTCTTGTAAAGTTGAAACATCATTTTTACATGAAATAATTAAAGAGAAATTTTCTGTTTTTATTATATTAATAATTGATAATAATTCTTTGTTCTAAATATATCTTTGGGGAAAAGTTATTCCTTTTAGTTGTGAATCTTTCTGAATTTAGTTCTACTTCTTTTGAAGAATAATAACGAAAGACAATAATATCAAGCCTTTTTAGATATTAATGTTAAAAATATTTATACTTTTCCATTTTTTTCCAGTTATTAACAAAAGAAAAACTAATGTCTAGTCATTAGTTAATCTATTTGCCAATTTATAGGCGTTAAGCCTTTAGAAATTAAAAAATTATTTGTCTTAGAAAATGGTCTGCTACCAAAGAAACCATTATATGCGGATAAAGGAGAGGGATGTGCTGATTCTATTATGTAATGATTTTTATTAGTTATTAACTTCTTTTTATTTCTAGCAAAAGATCCCCATAATATAAAAACTACTGGTTCTTTTTTCATATTTAATAGTTCTATTATTCTATCTGTAAAGATTTCCCACCCCTTGTCCTTATGAGAAGCGGCCATATTAGCTTCTACAGTTAAAACAGCATTTAATAGTAATACCCCTTGATCAGCCCATGGTATTAGACTACTTGTTTTAGGAAAAGGTATACCTAAATCAGCATTTAATTCTTTAAAAATATTTTGTAATGAAGGTGGTTTTTTTATACCATTCTTAACGGAAAAAGATAATCCTTCTGCTTGATGTTCTCCATGATATGGATCTTGTCCTAGTATTACTACTTTTACATCTTTATATGGAGTATGTCTTAAGGCATTAAATATCTCATTTTTGGGAGGATATATTGTCTTTTCTTTATATTCTTTGTTAACAAAGTCTATTAGTTTTTTAAAATATTCTTTATTATATTCTTCTTTTAAATAAATATCCCAATCATTTCCAATCATATACTTCTCTCCTACTTATGATAATTTTCATTATTTCTTATTTTATAAGTTCTATATATTTGTTCTAATAATATTACTCTAAATAGTTGATGAGGAAAAGTCAGCTTAGAAAAAGATAGTTTATAGTTTGCTCTTTCTTTAACTTCTTCACTTAATCCATAACTTCCACCAATTATGAAAGTTAAATTGCTGTTTATTTCTTCTAGCTTACATAATTTATTAGTTAATTCTACTGATGATAACTCTTGTCCATTTATGTCAAGAATTATAACATTGTCGTTTTCTTTTAAATGCTTTAAAATGAGCTTACCTTCCTCTTTTTTTACTTTATCTATTTCATTGTAACTAACATCAGGCAGTTCTATTATGTCTAATTTTGTATATTTTGATAGTCTCTTTTTATATTCATTTATCGCTTCAGTTAAATATTTTTCTTTTATTTTACCTACACATATTAATTTTATCATATAATACCTCTATTTCTTCTAAAGCCTCATTCTGTTTGGCAACTATTATTTTTATATCACTTCTATCTTCTAATGCTTCTCTGGTAGCGTTATAAGCAAGCTCTTCTTTGTTGTTATGCTCGCTTAGATGGGCAAGTATTATATACTTAGTATCATCTCCTACTAGCTTTTTTAAGTATTTAGCAGTCGTTTCGTTAGAAAGATGTCCTTCATCACTAATAATCCTTTGTTTTAAATAATATGGATAAGGACCATCCATAAGCATTTTTTCATCGTGGTTACTTTCTATATAATAGATGTTTTTATTAGTAAGTAAAGGAAAATATTTTCTATTTAGGTAACCTGTATCTGTTATATAAACTAAGGAACCTTCTTCTTTTATTAAGAAACCAACAGAACCTTTTGCATCATGACTTGTCTTAAAGACTGTTATTTCAGTATTATTTAAATGTATTATTGTATCATACAACTCAATTCTTTCCTTATCAATATCTACAGTTAACTCTTTTATTATTTCTTTATTAGCATAAATCTTAAAGCCTGTATGTTTTAGTAATACTTTAAGACCACTAGTATGGTCATTATGAGCATGGGTTAAAAGTAGAGCATCAATATCATCAACTGTTAAATTCATCTTCTCTAATTCTTTTTTCAATCTTTGATAGGTAATTCCTATATCAATAAGAAAGCGAGTAGATGATGTTTCTATTAGAGAACAATTTCCTTTAGATCCACTCGCTAGTACTTTTATTTTCATTAGAATAGACTCATTGGATTCATAGAAGATGAACCACTACTATAAGGGAAGCCACGCCATAAGCCAAAGTGAAGATGAACACCTGTGGCAAAACCTGTTTGACCCATGGCACCAATTGTGTCACCTTGTGATACTTCTTGACCAACACTTACATAACGTTCTGCTAAATGAGCATAAATTGTATAATATCCATTATTATGATTAATAACAATATATTCTCCATTATCCCATTTATAAGATGATGCAACTACAATACCATTATTAGAAGCATATATTGGTGAACCAAAACCTGCGCCTGCTATATCCATACCATCATGAAGTGTTCCCCAACGATAAGCGTATGGACTACTAATATAGTATGGTGTTCTTGTTGGCCATAACCAATATCCTTCAATTCTTGTATTACTGCTTAAGCCACTATCTACTCCACCACTACTTCCTCTTTGTTTAGTTCCTTTAACAACTATTCTTTTAACAGGGTCTTTTAAAACCTGTGTAGCACTATTATCAATAACAGCACTTTCTACTTGACCATTAACTTTCTCTACTTTTGATGTTACTAGTTGAGAGCCAACTTGTCCTTCTTGAATTGTTTCTTCATAAGTAGAATACTGAGTGTTATCATATCTTGTCTCCGTTTCATAAGGTATATCTTGAGTTGATACTTGGTGATCTATTTCTACTAATCTAAATTGAGGTTTAATGATACTTATTGTAACATTCTGTCCTTCATATAAAAGATTATTAGCATCAGTAAATTCTGGATTAGCAATCAAGAATTCTTCATTTGATAATTTGTTATTGAAAGCAACATCACTAATTGTATCTCCTGCCCTGACAGTATATTTTTGTTGATCTTCAAGGGTTCCAAATAATAAATACTTACTTAAATCATCAACATTTTCATAAATAGTTTCGTCTGATGGAATATTAGTCTCTTTTACCGTTATTTTATTTTCTATATAGATATTTTCAATTATTGTTCCTGTAGCTCCACTTTCAATTTCCTTTTGTTCGTTATTAAGGTATTTATCATAACTATCACTGTCAACAAACGATCTTATAGTATTATCCATCGCTTCTTCAAAAACATCTTTATCTAAAACATAAATAGTTTGATCTTTTCCTTCCACGGTTTCTCCTTGTTCATTAGTTGTATCAATACCTTCAATAGTTATTTCATAACCTTTAATAGTAAATGGTTCAATATCTTTGATTTTATTATATATTTCTTCTGTGGTGGAAATATTTTCATTATAGGTTATATCTTTAACAATTTCTAAATCTTCTGGAGCATACACTTTGTCAGCTTTATATTTATCTTTTAAAGTTTGTTGTTCTTTATCTATATATTCATCAAGAGAGTCTTTATCACTAATTAAGCCTACGGATTTACCTGCTAGATAAACACGATATACACTTTTAGGAATAGATGTCTCTTTTTGAGGAATTATAAACATTATAACTAAACTTATGATAATAGCTGTAGCTACAGTGATAATTGTTTTAATATTCATTTATCTTATTCCTCCTCACTTTCTTCTTTAGTCATATTTAAGAATGTTGATGTATCTTTTTTAAATAATAATTGTATAGTTGCTTGAGGTCCATTACGGTGTTTTGCAATAATAAACTCACTGATACTTGTAGCATCATTTTTTGCTTCTTTATTATAGTAATCATCACGATAAAGGAAACCTACAAGATCGGCATCTTGTTCAATTGAACCTGATTCTCTTAAGTCTGATAACATTGGCCTTTTATCTTCCCTACCTTCAACGCTACGTGAAAGTTGAGCTAAAGCTATGACTGGAATATGTAATTCCATAGCAAGAGTTTTTAGGCTTCTTGAAATATCTGCTACTTCTTGTTGACGATTAGCACCATAATTTTTACCACCTGATATTAATTGTAAGTAGTCTATTATAACTAAGTCAAGACCATCAGGTGATGATGATAAACGTCTACATTTAGCACGTATTTCACCAATAGTTATACCTGGAGTATCATCAATATATAATTTAGCATCACTAAGTCTACTTACAGCTTGATCAAATCTTTTCCAGTCATTATTTAGCATTTTTCCAGTTCTAAGTTTATATCCTTCTATTTGGCCAAGGGAAGAGACAATACGGTTTGCTAATTGTTCTGCACCCATTTCAAGGTTAAAAACAGCGACTGTCTTATCGGTATGAGTAGTAACATATGTTGCAAGATTTAAAGCAAAAGCTGTTTTACCCATACCAGGACGAGCTGCTAATATTATAAGTTCATTTTCATGAAGTCCAGCTGTTATTTTATCAATATCATACCAACCTGTAGGAATACCTGTTATTTCACCTTTTGCTTCTGCTAGTTTTTGTAAATCCTCTTCTGTTTTTTCTAAAACTTTGCCTATTGACTTAAATTCACTTGCTTTACGATTTTTAGCGATTGTTAAAATCTTACGTTCAGCACTATCTAAAATATCACCTATGCTTTCTTCGTTATTATACCCTGTTGTAGCAATTGACTCTGCAGTTTCGATTAAACGTCTTAGAATAGATGTATTTTCTACTTCTTTTATATAGTATTCTATATTAGTTGCTGTTGGAACAAAGGTAGTTATCTCAGTAAGATAAGGTATTCCACCTATATCGTTTAAATAGTTTAATTTTGTTAAAGCTGTTGTTAAAGTTGTTAGATCTACTGGTGTTTTTTCTTCTACTAAACTTTTTAAAGCAGTAAAAATCTTAGCATGGCGGGCATCATAAAAATCTGTCTCATCTAGATTTTCAATTGTCATCAATAAAGCAGCATTTGATAAAAAACATGAACCTAAAACACTTTTTTCAGCTTCTAAGTTTTGTGGCATTTGTTTTAAAGCCATGAATGGAACACCCCCTACTTAACTAAATGTATCTTTAATTTTGCAGTTATATTTTTATATAGTTCTATTTCAACATTATGAAATCCTAATGAAGATGGTGAACTTGTTAGTTTAATCATACTTTTATCAAAGTTAAAGCCTTTCTCTTGTAAAGCTTCTTTTATTTGCTTTATACTAATACTTCCAAAGACTTTATCATTATCACCTGTTTTTACTTTAAAGGTTAAAGTAATTTTTTCCAATTGTTCTTTTAATTTAAGTGCTTCTTGTTTTAATTTAACTTCTTCTTGCTCTTTTTGTTTTTCTTCTTCTGCTAGATCTCTTAAAGACTTTTTAGTAGAAGCGATGGCATATCCTTTTTTTATTAAAAAGTTTTCAGCATAGCCATCTTTAACTTGTTTTATTTCTCCCTTTTTACCTTGACCTTTTAAATCTTTAATGAAGATTACTTCCATGTTATTCCTCCTCTTTTTTTAAGATTTGTTTTAATTTGGTTTCGACTTTACTAATAGTACTATCAGTAATCCTAACTGCTCCTACAGTCTTATTTCCTCCTCCACCTAATGGTGTTAAAATAGATGAAATATTATAGTTACCTAAACTTCTTCCACTAATTGATATTGTTTTTGATGTTGTTTTAGCAATGACAAATGAAGCTTCTATATCATTAAAGAAAAGAAGGGTATCAGCAATTTTTGCTATATCTTCACGACGATATACCATATATGGACTACCTTTAGCAATAGCAATTTTATTATTTAGAATATCAACATTAGTTATAACTTTTTGTCTTTCAATATATTCTTTTAAATCTTGTTTTAATAAATATTGAACTTTTTTAGTACTTGCTCCCATACTGGATAGATAGTAAGCTGCATAGTATGTCTCAGAATTTGTTTTTAAAGTAAAATTATTAGTATCTAAAACTATGCCTGATAATAAAAGAGTTGCATAGTAAGGATCTAGTTCCATCTTATACATTTCTATTAAATTTGTAATCATTTCACAGGTACTAGATATATCATTATCTATTATTCTAAGATTTGCTTCAAGAGATGTTTCTCCTAATTCATGATGATCCATTATAATAATGTTTTCTTTATCAAAGTAGTTTATGGCATCACTTGCTTGAACTAATTCTTCTTTATTTGTATCTAATATTATTAATAGATTTTTTTTCCCTCTTATATAAAGATTCTCTTCTATTTGTTCTCCTTTAATTATATTTAAACAGCCTTCTAATTCTTTAAAAACTTTAGATACACCAGCTTCATGTTTAGTATCATTAATTATTAGGAAACAGTTTTTATTTAACTTTTCTAGAATAATATAAAGACCAATAGAACTTCCTAAAGCATCTAAATCTAAATCTTTATGAGCCATGATAAAAACTGTTTTGGCGGATTTAAGTTTTCTTTTTAGTTCCTTTTTTATTTCTATTAATTTCATTAGATCCTCCTTTTATCCCTTGTTAATATTATATACTATTTTAAAAGATAAGTAAAACCTAAAGAAAAAAGTAAATAGAGTTTCTATTTACTTAGTAAATGGTAATAAACCAATAGCTCTTGCTCTTTTAATTTCTCTTGCAATATGTCTTTGATGACGAGCACAGTTTCCTGTTACACGACGAGGAACGATTTTACCTCTATCATTTATATATCTTTTTAAAGTATCTATGTCTTTGTAGTTAACATCTTTACCAGTACACATTAAGCATACTTTCTTTTTACGACGACCAAATTCTTTATGATCTTTAAAATCTTTAGATACTGCCATATTCTTCCCTCCTTTTAAAATGGTAATTCATCATCATTTATTTCAATACTGGCACCAAAGTCAGCATATGGATTATCTGATATGTCTGTTCCATTATTTGATGATGGTTCTTCTGTAAAGTCATATGGAGTTGGCTCTGTTCCTGATTGAGGAGCATTATTGTTAGTGCTTGTTTGAGAAGATTGATTTTCTCTATCTCTTCTTGATCCTATGAATTCAACACTATCTGCAATAACTTCTGTAACATAACGTCTTTGTCCATTTTGATCTTCATAATTACGAACTTGAAGACGTCCTTCTACTGCTACTTGGCTACCTTGTGATAAATAGTTTTTTACACTTTCTGCTTGTCTTCTCCATACAACAACGTTTATAAAGTCTGCTTCTCTTTCTCCTGCTTGGTTAGTATAAGTTCTATTAACTGCTACAGTAAAACTTGCAACTGCTGTATTGTTTCCTGTATAACGAAGTTCAGGATCACGAGTTAAGCGACCTATTAAAAATACTTTATTCATAAATACCTCTTTTCTTAATCGTCTACTCTAATGATTAAATGACGTAAAATGTTCTCATTAAGACGAGCTAGACGATCAAATTCAGAAATTGCTTCATTATTATCTGTTTCAATTACATATAAGAAATAATAACCATTTTTATATTTATTGATTTCATATGCTAATTCTTTTTGTCCCATAGCTTTTTCTTCATTAATCTTACATTTTCTATCAGTTAAAACTTTCTTTAGGGTTTCGGCTTCTTTTTTAATTGCAGCCTCCTCTAAATCTGGTTTAACGATAAACATGATTTCATAATTTCTCATTAAACACACCTCCTTCTGGACATAAGACCTATTTCTAGGTAAGGAGCATTTTAAATACTCGGTAGTATTATAGCAAAAGAAAAAAGAAAAGTCTATCTTTTTCTTTAGTTTTTTGTAATTAATTATGAGACTTAATGTTAAGTCTTTTAGTATTTATAAATTTATAGCACTTATTTATTTTTCTTTGTATAACTAGTACCTTGAAATTCTTCAACTCTTCTAATAGTGTCTTTATCCATTCTATCAACTTCTGTTAAGGTTATACATTTCATTACATCATCATAATATATCTTATCATTTACTTGATTTTTATTAAGTTCTCTTTCTTCTTTTAAAGCTTCCAAACTATTAATACTTTCTTTTAAAGCTTGTATTTCTATTTTCTCTAATGGCTCTGTTAAACATCTTCTTAAAGTAGCTTTCAATTCAATCTCCCGTTGTTTTACTAGTAGTATTGGATTACATGATAATGAATAATCTTTTAATAAACTTATAATTTGGGCATAACCATTTAATAAGTAATCTATATAATTAACAAGTGGTGTGGGCATATATTCATCATATTCTATCACATATGTTTCAAAATAATCTTTGGGTTCTTCAATTTTTCTTGAATGATAATTTTTAAAATAAATACCTTTTGGCATGTTAAAATCTAATTCTGATTCATATTGATATCTATGATGAATGATATTACTACAGTTATTAATTATTTTTTCTCTTAACTCTATTAAATTTTCTTCATTGATTTCTACTTCGTATTTTATTAATTCATCATCTGTTTCTTCTATATAATACATAAATAATCCCCCTATACATTAAATCTAAAGTGACAGATATCTCCATCTTGCATTAAATAATCTTTTCCTTCAAGTCTTGCTTTACCTGCTTCTCTTGCTTTTAATTCACTACCACA
>CAMMBX010000011.1 GCA_946494345.1 uncultured Mycoplasmatota bacterium
TTGATGGTAATACTTTAAAAATATACTGGAATGTTAGTGAGAACTAACATAAAAAATATAGTCTTTTCTCTCCATATGTCTTATACCCCTATATAGCACATACTCACGTTAATTTTGAGATTATTAATAATATTAGATAGATTAGATGGTATGACTGCTTTCATAAATATCTGTAATTTACTAGCTCCTAAACTTCTAAGTAAAGTAATATAGTTACTATCAGTTTCTTTAAAATTATGATAAACATTTATAATAGATAAGAATAAAGAGATTAATAAAGCCATAAAGATAATAGAATTAGTACTAGCACCTACCCAAATAATAATTAAAGGTCCAAGTGCTACTTTAGGTAGAGAATTTAAAACAGTTAAATAAGGATCAAGTATCTTTGCTAATCTCTTAGAAAACCAAAGTAGGGTAGAGACTAACAAAGAAATAATTGTAACTACTAAAAAGCTAACTACTGTCTCATATAAGGTAATACCTATATGTACTAATAAATCATTATCAGTGAATAGACTTCCTAAAGTTTTAAGTACTAGACTAGGACTAGATAAAAGAAAAGTATTAATAAGATTAAATCTTGCTAATAGTTCCCATCCTAAAATGAACACTAGTAATATTAATAGTTGAAAACTAATAACAATAATTCTTTCTCGCTTTTTCTTTTTTAAGAACTCTTTATGTTCTAAACTATAATTTGACATCTAAATCTCTCCATATCTCTTCATAATAGTAATTAAATTCCTTTTCTTTTCTATTATTAAATGGAGTAGAGCGATTTTTATAATTAATATCATAAATCTTTTTAACAACACAAGGCCTTTTGGTAAGTACTACAACTTTATCACCGACACTCAAGGCCTCTGACAAGTCATGGGTTACCATAATAGCAGTCTTACCTAAATCTTTAACCATTTTATAAACATCATCTGCAAGCATTACTCTAGTCATAGCATCCAAAGCTGAAAAAGGTTCATCTAAAAGTAATATATCAGGTTTAGTAGCAAGTGTCCTGATTAGAGCAACTGTTTGAATGTTATTAAGACACAGTACTCTCTAACTTTTTATTATCATCTATATATTGATAATTAAGCTTATTATCTTTACTAATAACATTTTCTCCAAGCTTTTCTTCTATATCCTTTCTCGTATTATTAGCAACCTCTCCTTCGGCTTTAGCAATCTTTCTATTTTCACTTAATCCATAAGGTTTATGTTTATTAGCAAGCTCACGAGTTGTAATCTCACCAATATCAGCAAGTAACACCTCAATATCACTCATATTATCTCTTAAAGATTCTTTTCTAAGCCCTTTAAACTCCTTATATTCTTTAGCAGTCATACCTGACCATTCTCTATAGATATCATTAGTCAGTATTGCATATTCTAAATTGCTATCAACGCCATTATCTTTCCATACTTCAGTAAGCTTCTTTCTGTCTTGGATACCTTTAATTTTTTTAATAATCCATTCTTCATCATAACCTTTGGCTCTATAAGTATCTATTGCTCTTTGAACAGCAATAGAAGGATCGAAAACCTCATCAATTCTTTCACTACCAAGTTTAGCAAGCCATCCTTTTATAGGCTCTGCATTTTTTGAAGGTATTGATTCAATAATTCTAAACATTCCTTCAATATCAACAACATCGGTGTTGTAATATTTACCATTTTTAGTTTTCAATTTGTTTGTTTCATATTTTTCTTTCCTTTCTTATAAAATAGTAATTGTTTTAGTCAAGCCCAATTCTTGCCAAGATAGATTTTATTTTCATATAGTCACTGAAAAGACAACATAATAAAAAACGTGATATTTACCACGCTTTCATTTTTACCATCTCTATTAATATAATATACGGTTAAACTAATTTTTTCTTCAAAAATTCCACTTTATTTTAATATTTCTTAAATTATTTTTCTTATCTAATTTACCTACATAAATCTTATAAATAAACTCATTAACAATAACTCTATTAAGGCTTTCTAGTTTTTTATACCTAGATATTATTTTCTCATCAAAACCTTTAATATTCTCTTTATAAATACTAATCTTTTTATTAATATCATCTAACTTATTAGAATATCTAGCTTTATTATCTTCATAACTATTAACTAAACTATTAAACATCTCTAGTGAAATAACACCATTTACCTTATCTTCATAAAGGTTCTTTAAATAGTTTTTAGACTCATCTATTTTTCTCTTAATACTAACTAACTCATTTTCTAAAGATACTAACTTTTCCTTATATACTTCATTATATTTTTTATTTATCTTTTCTTTTAATAACTCTTCATCATAAAATTTATCTAATAGTTTATTAATATAAAGAAGAACAATACTTACTAACTTATCATATCTAATAGATGATTTATTAGAGCAGGTACTATTATTAGAACACACTAAATACTCATGTCTTGAAGAGTTTTTCTTTCTTAAATAATGACCACAATCTAAACAAAAAACTTTACCTGAAAACAAATGAACAGTACTACTACCTCTAGGTTTAGTTCTATTTTTCATCTCCCTTTGTACTTTATCAAATGTATCCTCATCAATAATCGCTTCATGAGTATTAGGATAACTTATCCATAAACACTTATCTTTGTTAATAATTTTATGATTCTTATAACTAACAGTAGTTCTTTTACCCTGTACAAGCTTACCTAAATAAACTTCATTTTTAAGTATTGTCTTAATAGCATTACTATTCCATTTAATCTCTTCACGAGCCTTATTACTAACAACATTTAACTTTATACCTTGCCTATATTTATGAAGTGATGGACTAGGGATATTTTTATCGTTTAAATACTTTGCAATAGCAGAGTAGCCATAGCCCTTTAAATATAAATTAAAGATATCTTTAACTACTAAACAAGCTACTTTATCAACAACTAATTTATTATTATCAGAACTATCTACTAAATAACCAAAAGGAGCGAAAGGGGAGATAAACTCACCTTGTTTCATCTTAGAATTAAAAGCACTTCTAATATTATTAGACACGTCCTCTAAATACCACTCATTAACAAGACCATTAATCTGTCTAGATTTCTTATTACCAGGATTTTCTGTATCAGCATTATCAGATAAACTAATAAATCTAACATTCCACTCTTTAAATTTATTATTAATATATCTCTCTACAATCTCCATATCCCTTGAAAATCTAGATTGACTCTTACACAAAACAATATCAATCTTACCATTTTGACAGTCTTTAATTAATCTTTCAAACTCTGGTCTATAAGTACCTGCCCCAGATAAATCTTCATCACAGTACTCACCGACTAAATTATAACTAGGGTTATTATTAATAACTTCCATTAACATATGTCTTTGATTTTTAATAGATTCACTATCGTCTAATCTATTTAACTTATCTTTATCTTCAATAGAAAGTCTTAAATAAATTGCTACTCTAAATTTCTCTTTCATTCTAAACTCATCTCAAGAGTAGTAATAATTCTATATAATTTATCACTAATTAATTTCTTTAACTCATCATCACTAATAGATTTATCATATTCACATAAAACATTATAAGAACACATAAAAAATCACTCCTCATTAATCTATATTAAAAAAGAAATGATTTAATACTTAATAAATGTTATCTTTTAAGAACTTTCATAATCTCATCTTCACTAATAGGACCTTGTCTTTGAATATTAATGTCATTACCAGTACAGTCAACTATTGTACTAGCTTCACCAAAAGAAACATCACCAATAACCATACCATCAAGAGTAGGGCACATCTTTTCTATTTCATCTAAACTTCTACATACATCCATCCCCGATTTATTAGCACTCGTTAAAAATAAAGGACTCCCAACTTTTTCAATTAATTCATTTAAGAATTTAGAAGGAATCATCCTGACCGCAACCTCATCTGTCTCTCTTGTTCCCGCATTATTAATATATGAAAAAGCCTCAGGTCTTTTATTTAAAACTAGAGTAAGAGGACCAGGCATAAAAGCTTTAATTAACTTAAGAGCCTTCTTATCAAGAATGGCAATACTTTTAATTTGTTCTAAATCTTTACAAAGAACAGGAAAAGACTTATTGCCAGGACGATTTTTAACACTAACTAACTTAAGATAAGCCTTACGAGAATTAATCCTCACACATATTCCATAAACTGTATCTGTAGGTACACTAATAACCCCATCATTTTTAAGAATAGTTGCAATTTCTTCTATTTCACTTTGTTTATACCGCTTCATAAATTCACCTCTGTTTAAAGAATTGTATCACTTGCTAATAAGACTTGCAAGAAAAATAGCCTTGACAATTGAATAACTATTCAACTATAATTTAGATAGTTGAGTAAATATTCAACCATAAACATATAATATTAATAGGATGTGATAATATGTCTCGTAATGAATTTTCCTGTGATTGTAATATTATTCATAAGGAAGCAGTTAATAAAGTGATAAAAAAAATGCCAGATGAAAACACCTTTAACCATCTAGCAGACTTGTTTAAACTTATTGGTGATACAACAAGATGTAGAATACTCTTTGCCTTAGACCAAGATGAAATGTGTGTTTGTGACCTTGCTAATGTCTTAAATATGACTAAATCAAGTGTTTCCCATCAATTAGCAACCTTAAGAAGAAGTGGAATTGTTAAGTGCCGAAGAAGTGGTAAAGAAGTATATTACACTTTAGATGATGACCATATTGTTAAACTATTTGAAATAGGACTAGAACATATTAATCATAAAGGATAGAAAGAAGGAATAATATGAAAGATTATAAATTTAAAATAGAAGGATTAGATTGTGCTAACTGTGCTAATGAACTAGAAGAGTCACTAAGAAAGATTGATTTAATAGAAAATGTCTCTATTAGTTTTATGATGGAAAGACTTACTTTTAGTTGTAATGAAGATAATTTAAACACTGCCTTAAAACAAATTAAGAAAACAATAAAAAGAGAAGAACCAGATGTCAGTATCGAGGAGGTATAGTCATGACTAAAAAGATGAAGAAAAAGTTAATTAGAATTATTATATCTTTTATCTTACTTGTAATAGCATTTATCTTAAAACTAGATAATACTATTATTAATAACATTTTATTTATAATCTCTTACCTAATAGTAGGTTATGATATCATCTTAAAAGCCTTAAGAAACATTACAAGAGGAAAAGTCTTTGATGAAAACTTTTTAATGACTATTGCCACCATTGGAGCCTTTTTTATTAGTGAGTTTCCTGAAGCAGTCGCTGTAATGCTATTTTATCAAGTAGGAGAATTATTCCAAAGTTATGCTGTTGATAAATCAAGAAAGAGTGTGGCATCACTTATGGATATAAGACCTGACTATGCTAATCTTTATCATGATAAAAAGACTGAAAGAGTTGACCCTAATAAAGTTAAAGTTGGGTATATTATCTTAATAAAACCAGGTGAAAAGATACCTTTAGATGGTATTGTCATAGAAGGTTCATCTACTCTTAATACTCTTGCCCTTACAGGAGAAGCAGTTCCAAGAAGTATAAGTGTTAATGATGAAGTATTAAGTGGTTGTATTAATAATGAAGGAATATTAAAAGTTAAAGTAACTAAAGAGTTTGGGAAATCTACTGTTAGTAAAATCTTAGACTTAGTAGAAAATGCTAGTAGTAGGAAATCTAAATCAGAAAACTTTATCAGTAAATTTGCTAAATATTACACCCCTATAGTCGTAATAATTGCAATACTTCTAGCCTTAATCCCACCATTATTAACAGATACTAACTTTAAGACTTGGCTTTATAGAGCCTTATCATTCTTAGTTGTTTCATGTCCTTGTGCCTTAGTAATATCAATACCTCTAAGTTTCTTTGCAGGAATAGGGGCATCTTCTAGAATAGGAGTTTTAGTAAAGGGTAGTAATTATCTAGAAGCCCTTGCAAACACGGAAATAGTTGTATGTGATAAAACAGGAACGCTAACCGAAGGTATCTTTGAAGTTCAAAAAGTTAATCCTATAGGATATTCTAAAGAAGATTTATTAAGATATACAAGTTATGCCGAAAGCTATTCTAATCATCCTATTGCCTTATCTATTAAAGAAGCTTATGGTAAAGATATAAATGAAAAGCAAGTTACGAAAACAAAAGAACTTAAAGGTAAAGGGATAATCGCTAAAGTAGAGTCTAAAGAAGTTCTAGTAGGTAATGAAAAATTAATGATAGAGTATAATATTGACTATATTAAGAGTAATGATATTGGAACAGTCATTTATATTGCCATCGATAAGAAATATGCAGGTTCTATCACTATCTCTGATAAGATAAAAGAAGATGCTTATAAAGCGGTTAAAGAATTTAGAGAAAATAATGTTAAGAAAATAGTAATGTTAACAGGAGATAGAGAAGAAATTAGTAAAAATGTCTCAAAAGAATTAAAGTTAGATAAATACTATGCTGAACTACTTCCTCAAGATAAAGTTAAAAAAGTAGAGTCTTTAATGAAAGAAAAAAGTGAAAGTGGTAAACTAGTTTTTATTGGTGATGGTATTAATGATGCCCCAGTTCTAGCCTTATCAGATATAGGTGTTGCCATGGGTGGACTTGGTAGTGATGCCGCAATAGAAGCAGCAGATATTGTAATTATGACAGATGAGCCATCTAAACTAGCAAATGCTATTAAAATAAGTAAAAAGACAATGCAAATAGTAAAAGAAAATATAATCTTCGCTATTACTGTTAAAATACTTGTCTTACTACTAAGTGCAGTAGGTATCGCTACAATGTGGGCAGCAGTATTCGCCGATGTTGGCGTTTCTGTTATCGCTATCATTAATGCTTTAAGAATATTAAGAGTAAAGAAGGATTAGATATGAAGAAAATAGTTTTAAAAATAGGTGGAATGACTTGTAGTGCCTGTTCATCAGGTCTTGAAAAATATTTAAACAAACAAGAGGCAGTAAAAGAAGCGACAGTTAATCTAGTTTTATCTATCGCTACTGTTTACTATGAAAATATAACAGTTAAAGATATAGAAAGATATATTAAAGAAGCAGGCTTTACTAGTCTAGGAGAGTTTAAAGGAATAGAAGATAAAGTTACTAATAAAAATGATAAGATAAAATTAATTCTCTTAGGATTATTAATTATCTTTATGATGTATATATCTATGGGAAATATGTTAAACCTACCAAGTATCCCTTATCTTAATCACAATTACCCTCTTATTTTATCCACAACTATGTTGATAATTACTTTCGTATATTTAATTTATGGACTAGATATTATTAAAAGTGGTATAAAGAATTTACTCCATAAGATGCCTAACATGGATACCCTAGTAATGTTTAGTGTTATCTTTAGTTTTCTATATAGTCTTTACAATTATATAAATATATTAGAGGGAAATAACACTTTACTTCATAATCTATATTTTGAATCTACTTGTATGGTTATCTATTTTATTAAACTAGGTCGTGTTATTGAAGACTCTAGTAAAGATAAAACAAAAGATGCTATTAGAAAGTTAGTTCAAATAACTCCAAGTTATGCTATAGTTAAAAAGAATAATAAAGAGTTAAAAGTAACTATTGATGAAGTAGAAGTAGGAGATATCCTAATTTGTAAAGCAGGAGAGAAAATCGCTGTTGATGGTATTGTTACTAAAGGTAAGAGTTATGTTAATGAAAGCTTTATTACAGGAGAAAGTGCCCCTGTCCTAAAAGAAAAAGGTGCAACTGTTATCGCTGGTTCTATTAGTTATGATGGACTTATTGAATATAAAGCTAAAAGAATAGGAAGAGACTCTACCATCTCAGAAATAGTTAAACTAGTAGTAGAATCTACTAATACCAAAACAAAAATCCAAAGAATTGCCGATAAAGTAAGTGGTATCTTTGTTCCTGTTATCTTAATCATAGCCTTTTTAACATTTATTATTCAACTAATAATAGGTCTACCTTTAAATGAAGCACTAATTCATATGGTAACAATCTTAGTAGTCGCCTGTCCTTGTGCCTTAGGCCTTGCTGTTCCTCTTGTTGTAGTTGTAAGTAATGGAGTTTGTGCTAAGAAAGGTCTGTTCTTAAGAAATAGTGAAGTCTTAGAGAAAGCAAGAACTATTGATACAGTTGTCTTTGATAAAACAGGAACCCTTACCTATGGTAATTTAAAAATATTTAAGACTTATAATTACTCTAACTATAAAGATAATGATTTAATTAATATTGTATCTAACATCGAAAAGAATTCCTCTCATCCTATCAGCACAGCCTTTAAAATTAAAAAGAAATTAGTTGTAACTGACTTTAAAACTATAAATGGTAAGGGAATAAAAGCAAGTGTTAATAATAAAGAATATTATCTAGGAAATAATACTCTATTAAAAGATTTAAAAATAAAAGATAGTCATGAAGAAGATTATAACAATTTAATAAATAATGGTTGTAGCATTATCTATGTAATAGAAGAAGGTATTGTTATTGGTCTTATAGGTGTTAAAGATATAGTTAGAGATAATATAAAAGATGTAATTAAGAAATTTAATGATAATAATATAGAAGTAATTATGTTAACAGGAGATAATGAAGTAACTGCAAAAATAATTGCAAAAGAACTTGGTATAACTAAAGTAATATCTAATGTCTTACCAAGTAAGAAAGCAAGTACTATTAAAGACTTAGTCTCTAAAGGTAAAAAAGTAATAATGGTAGGAGATGGTATAAATGATGCTCCTGCCTTAGTAAACTCTACTATTGGTATAAGTGTTAATGATGGAACAGATGTTGCTATGGATTCAGCGGATGTTATTCTTATGAATAACGATATTTCTAATATTTTAGACTTAATTAAAATAAGTAAAAAAGCCTATCTCATCATTAAAGAGAACTTATTCTGGGCTTTCTTCTATAACTTACTTATGATACCAATAGCAGCAGGTATATTAGAAAACTATGGAATAAGTATGAGTCCTATGTTTGCAAGTGTTGCCATGACTATAAGTAGTTTAACTGTAGTTATAAACTCCTTAAGACTTAGTAAGATGAATTTATAAGAGCACAAAAGTATTATATGGATAAATATATTAAAAAAGTAACAAGACTATAGGCGAATGATTTTTCTTCGCCTTTTAATATACTTTTAAGTATATATGTGTTATAATAAAGCGTATAATTTCTGATTATTAAATAAATGTGGGGGTATAATTATGAATTTAAATAATATTGATAAAAATAAAACTATCGAAACTTCTCAATCAACAAAATCTTTCGACCATACTATAAAAGAACTAAAGAGTGAATATACTCAATTAGAAATACTACCAGCTATGCTTGATTTAATAATAAAAAAAGTTATTATTACTAACTATAATGAACTAATTAATGATTTAAAAGAAAGTGATAAATCTATTATCATTGAAAAAATAAAAGATGAAATTAATAATTATCTAAAAGCACAATTGTCTAATGATCAAATACTAGAAATATTTGATAGATACTCCAAAAAAAATATTAAATATACAAAAAATTATAAAACCAACTTGAGTGAATTTAAAAAAGTTTCAAAGTTTTTTATCACCCTAGATTACTTTCCTGATTTAGATTTATACATGACAATTATAAAACAAAATAATAATATTAATAGTATATTACAAAGCATAATAACCAATAATTACGATTTAATAACAAGAGGAAATATAGACTTTGAATTTGATGATTGTATTTTAATTTCTTTTATTGAAACATACTGCCTAATTAATAATATTAAAATAAAGCAAAAAGAAAAGAAGAGTACTAATAATATTTCTAGTGATGATCCTTATTCAATGAGTGCTCTTGCTCAGTATTTAAGAGAAGTAAGTATATATCAAACTTTAACAAGAGAAGAAGAAATAGTATTATTAAATAGAATTAAAGCCAGAGATAAACAAGCTAAAAATATATTAGTTGAAAGAAACTTAAAACTTGTTGTAAGCATTGCTAAACAATATAGATATGTAAGTAATTGCTTAGAACTTCTTGATTTAATTCAAGAAGGAAATATTGGTTTAATTAAAGCTGCTGATAAATACGACCCTAATAAAGGAGCAAAATTCTCGACATATGCAACTTGGTGGATAAAACGAGAAATAAATAATTGTATAAATAACACAAGTAGAAGTATAAGAATTCCTATATATGTAAATGAAAAGATAAAAGAGAATGTTGAAGCTAAGAAAAAATTACAAACAGAGCTATACCGGGAACCAACATTACAAGAAATAAAAGAAAAATTAGGAATTACTTTAACAGAGGCAACAGAACTATATAATTTACAACTAAGAGTAGCAAGTCTCAACTATTTGATTGATAATGAAGACAATTATGAGTTTGGTGACTTTATAGAATCTCCTCTTAAAGGACCAGAAGAAGAGTCAATAGAAAAAATGCTTTCTAATGAAATTGAAAGTATAATAGATGAGTGTAATTTAAGTCCTAAAGAAAGATATATTTTAACACATAGATTTGGTCTTAATAATGAAGACATTTTAAAATTAGAAGAAATAGGTAAAAAAATTGGTTTAACAAGACAAAGAGTTAAAAAGATTGAAGATTCTTGTCTAGAAAAGCTTAGAAAGTATAGATATATTAAAGAGTATATAACTTATTTAGATAATCCAAAAGAAGCTTTGAGAAATCTTTCTTCATTAAGACAAAAATACTATAAATCACATAGTAAAAGTAAGGACAAAAGTAAAGTAAAGAAAAAATAAAAGTGTCTTAACAACACTCAACCAACTCTTTGTCTCATACCACCAGATAGGCTCCTAGGAAATTTATATTTGAATTCACCTAAACCATAAGTATCAAGAAGCTTTTTTACATAATCTTTGTCTTCTTTAGACACTTTACCTTTTAATTTAAGCCCTAAAAGACAATTATCTAAAATATTAAGCCAAGGAAATAAACTATCTTTTTGAAGCATATAACCTAACTTTATATTATCTTTAGAAAACTTTATAGTTCCCCCTGACTTTTTCTCTAAATTAGCAAGTATTGACAAAAGAGTACTTTTACCACATCCACTTGGTCCTACAATTACAATGAATTCTCCTTTATTTACTTTTAAATTAATATCCTTAATCGCTTCTATTTCTCCACTTTTATCTTGATAATTTTTAGATAAATGTGTAATTTCTAATATATTATTCTTCATACATCAAGTCACTAAATGGAACTTTACTATCAAGCTCTTTAGCATTAATCATAATTTCTTGTAAGTGGTCAAATGATTCTTCGGTAAATTCTGTTGTAGCAGGCCAAGCATCAATAGATCTATAACGTTTCACAACTTTAGTTAAATCATCAAGTGAAGTATCAGGAAATTGATCTATTATCGCTTCGGCAACTTTCTCATCCGAACTATTATGAACAAAGTCAAGACCTTTTTGTATTGCCTTTTCAAAATTCTTAATAAGTTCTTTATGATTATTTAGATAACTATCTCTTGCAAAGAAAGAAGTATAAGGAACAACTCCGCCTAGTTCACCTAAACTTGCTACGACATAACCATAACCTTCTTGTTCAAGTTGTAAAGCATTAGGTTCAAACAAAGCGACAAAGTCACCAGTTCCACCTATAAAGGCACTGCTCATCGCTGAAAATGCCACAGAAGTATCAATATCAACATCTTCTTTAGGGTCAATTCCTGCATCAGTTAAAGACCATTCTAGAGTCATCTCAGGCATCCCCCCAGCTCTACCACCAATTATAGTCTTACCAACTAAATCATCAAGTGTAAAATCTTTAATCTCTTCACGTGCTACTATAAATGATCCATCCTTTTGTGTTAATTGCGCAAATGTTTTAAGATAATCTTTCTCACCACCATTATATACATAAATAGTCGCTTCGCTTCCTGCAAAACCAACATCAGCATCTCCTGCAAGCACCGCTGCACTTACTTTATCTGCACCACTGGCAAGAGTAAGTTCAATATCGATACCAGCATCTTCAAAATAACCTTCTTCTATCGCTACATACATAGGAGCATAGAAAATAGTATGAGCAACTTCAGCAAGTCTTACAGTTTCAAGCTCTTTCTCATCTTCTTTATCCTTCTTATTAAAGTTAAATAGTACTGCACAAGCTGCTAGAAAAATAACTAAAATAACAACGATATAAATAATTGTTTTTTTCAAACTAAAATCCTCCTTTCAGTTCAAAGTATTATATGTAACTATTTGATATTCGCTACTTATATTACGAGTTTTCGTAAACTTAACTAAATCTCTTGTATTTATTTAAAAATTCTTTATAATATGAGTAACTGGAGGTTTTATATGAATATAAAAGTATTAAATGAACTTATGAAATTAAATGGTATAACTAGTTATTTTCATCTATCAAAAGAAACATCTATACCTTATACCACACTATTAGACTTGATAAGAGGAAAAGGGGAACGTCTTAGCAATATCAAAACAATTGCCGACTTTTTTGGAGTAAAAGTATCCTATTTAATAGAGGAAAGTAGAAGAATAATAACTATTAATGAAAAAAATAATATAATTATAGAAAAAGAAACCGGCTATAACTCACTACTATCTAATTTACTTTCCAATTAAAACTATGTTAAAATAAGATTGGATGGTGATAATATGAGTTTTTTTAGTAAATTAAAAGATAAATTTATAAAAAAAGAAAATAAAGAAACTAAAGAAGAAAAAGAAAGTTTAGAAATCTATGATAAAGGTCTTACCAAAAGTCGTAATACTTTCTCATCACGTCTTTTAGATCTAACTAATCGCTATAGTAAGATAAATGAAGAATATTTTGAGGAATTGGAAGAAATATTAATTATGGCTGATATTGGGGTTAATACTGTTATGAATTTTATGGATAAACTAAGAAAAAGAGTAAAGGCCGAAAAGATCACTGATCCTAATTATTTAAAAGAAGTAATAGTAGATGAATTATTTATTATCTATGTAAGTGGGGAAGTACTATCAACTAACCTAAAAAGAAATCCTACTAATCCAACTGTCTATCTATTTGTAGGAGTAAATGGTGTAGGCAAGACTACTACTATTGCCAAACTTGCTAGCAAAGAAAAAGAACAAAACAGAAAAGTATTATTAATAGCAGGTGATACCTTTAGAGCAGGAGCGACTAAACAGTTAAAAGAATGGGCAGAACGGCTAGAAGTAGATTTCTATGGTAAACATGAAGGAATAGATCCTGCTAGTGTTATTTACGAAGGATTAGAATATGCTATCAATAATAATATAGATACTGTTTTAATAGATACTGCAGGGCGTCTTCAAAATAAGACTAACTTAATGATGGAACTTGAAAAGATCAATAGAGTTATTAAAAAGATAATAAATAGAGCACCTGATGAAACCCTTCTTGTAATTGATGCTACAACAGGACAAAATGGTATATCTCAAGCGAAAGCTTTTAAAGAGATAACAGACCTTACAGGAATTATTTTAACTAAATTAGATGGTACAGCTAAAGGAGGAATAGTTCTAGCTATTAAAGAAGAGGTAAACTTACCTGTAAAATATATAGGACTAGGAGAAACAGCCAAAGACTTACAAGAGTTTGATATTGAAAAATATATTTATAGTCTATTCAAAGACTTTGTGGAGGAAGAAAATGAGTAAAAGTGTAACAAGTCTAAATCCTAAAGCTAAAAACAGTAAAGAAAAAAGTTTTAGTTATTTAAAAGTATTAATAATATTACAATTCATTTTAACTATTGGTTTAATTATCTTTGGTATTATAACTATATTTAAAATAGAACTTCTATACATCTTTGAACTGCTTTTAGGAATTACTCTTTTAATAATGGGTTTAAATAATTTTCTAATCTACAAAAGAAGAAATCTAACTATTCTCTATGTCATAATAGGACTAGGTTCCATTATCCTAGCCATATTAAAAATTATAGGATTATAAAATGAAAGAATTAGTATATTATACAATGCTCTATGATATTTATGGGAGCCTTTTAACAGATAAGCAAAGATTATATTTTGAAGAATATTATTTTAAAAATCTCTCTTTAAGTGAATTAGCAACAAGATATAAAATAAGTAGAAATGCTATTCATAAACAACTAAAAGAGACTATAAAAAGATTAGAAAATTATGAAGACAATTTAAAACTTGCTAAGAAGAATAAAATGTTAGAAGATATAATTACAAAAACAAGTGATGAAGAGTTAAAACGTAAATTACAAGAAGTAATTTCTCTATAACTCTTGTCACTTTTTTAAATTAACGATATAATTTATCTAGATAATAAAGGAGAGTTGTTATATGTTTGATAAAATAATCTATATAAGTGATCAAAGTGCTAATATAAAATTGAAAGAAGATGCTGAAGTAGCTATAAACTTAATGAATTTACATTTAATCTTTGAAGATAAAGATAAAACTATACTAGGTGAAGTAGATGATTTAGAAGATGGAATAGTTAAAGCTAGATTCCTAGGAGAGATCGTAAATGGGCGTCTAATTGGAGGCGTTTTAAGGAAACCATCTCTTGATGCTAAAATAAGAGTAATTAAACAAGAAGAGATACCTCTAATAACAGGAGAAGATAAAACAGGATACATGCCATTTGGAGTAAGCCCTTATTATAATGACTTTCCAGTTTACCTTGATGTTAATAATTTCTTTAGTAACCATTTCGCTATCTTTGGTAACAGTGGTAGTGGTAAGTCATGTGGTATTTCTAGAATTATGCAAAATATGTTTGAAGATCAAAGATTATTCCCATATAAATCAAATATCTTATTATTTGACTCATCAGGTGAATATTATAATGCTTTTAAAAATTTAAGTGAGATAAATCCTAACTATAATTATCGTTTTATTACTACTAATGAAACAGAAAATAAAGGAGAGCCTTTACGTTTACCTATATTCTTACTTAATGAAGATGATTTAACTATTTTACTACAAGCGACAGAACATTCTCAATTACCAATTATTGAAAGAATGCTAAAACTAGCACGTATTTTTGCAAGTAGTGGCGTAGATGCTAATAAGTATAAAAACCATTTAATCGCTAAAGCTATTATGACCATACTTTATACTAATGGAACCGCTCCTAATAAAAGAAATGAAGTATTTTCAATTCTTAATAGTTGTTCTACTGAACAATTTAATTTAGAAGCTCCAGTTCAAGGAATAGGATATGTAAGAAAGTTTAGAGAATGTTTCTTAATCGATTCTCATGGACAATTTTCTGAAAGTGTTCTATTAACAGAGTATGTCTCAAGCTTTATAAATGATGAATATGATAATTTTGAACCACGTAAAGATTGTTATTATACACTTGAAGACCTAGAGAAAGCCTTAAACTTTACCCTAATAAGTGAAGGATGGTTACGTAATGAAAATACTTATGGAGATGCCGTTACCTTAAAAGTAAGACTTCATTCACTAATTACATCATCAAACTCTAATTTCTTTAAATGGGAAAGTGGTGTCTATATTTCTCTTGATAGTTATTTATCTAATCTAATGATTAGTAACGGTAAAAAATATCAATTAGTAAATATTAACTTAGATGATGTAGATGATGATTTTGCTAAAGTAATTACTAAGATTTACTCAAGACTTTTATTCGAATTTACTAAAGGACTAAAAGAAAGAGCTAGTATTCCATTCCATATTTTTGTAGAAGAAGCTCATCGCTATATTCAAAATGATAGAGATAGATTTTTAATTGGCTATAATATATTTGAACGTATCGCTAAAGAAGGACGTAAATATGGTCTAATCTTAGGCTTAATTACTCAAAGACCAGTAGAAATGTCAGATACTGTTATATCACAATGTTCAAACTTCTTAATTTTTAAGATGAACCATCCAACAGATGTTGATTATATTAAGAAAATGGTCCCTAATATATCAGATGAGATTGTAGAAAAACAAAAGAGTCTTCAATCAGGTACTTGTTTAGCCTTTGGTAGTGCTTTTAAGATCCCACTAATAGTTAAATTAAAAATGCCTAATCCAATGCCAATGAGTGGTAACTGTGATGTTGTTAAGATTTGGGATGGACATAATGGATATAATAAAGAAATAGAAAAGCCTTCAGCAAATAGTTATCAAAATAATAATTCTTTTATAAAAGAAGATAACACTATGAATAAAGAACAATCAGTACTAAACCAAAATCCTCAACCATTAAATTCAGCTCCTGAACCTTTAGTTAATCCTATAGATGATATATTAAATCCTAATCCTTCTAAAGAGGAAAAATCAACATTTAATATGGGAACTGAAGATACCTTTAATAACAATAATTCTATTTTAGAATCATTGCATAATAATCCACCAACTACAAATAATATCTCTAATCCATCTAATGATCCTATTAGTCCAATACCAGAAATAAATCTAGATAATAATGAAACTTTATAAGAGTACTTTATTGTAAAAGTGCTCTTTCTTTGTTATAATTTAAAATAGAAAGAAGGTTGGTATAGTTATGAACTTTAAATCATTATTAAAAAATAAAAAACTATTAGCAATCCTTCATGATATCTTAGTAAATGAAAAAACTAAAAATAAAATATCAAATGTATCTATAAATGGTGAAGATTATACTTATAATCAATATTCTCTTTTAATCGCTATGGATTTAGTTATTAAATATCAAATTATTATCAATGATGAAAGCTATCATAATCTTTTCTTCCAAAAACTAGAAACTATTACAAAAGATTATCAAGATCATCAAGAGCTAGTAATAAAAGGTAATAAACTTTTAATAGAATTAATTGCTCAAAAATTAAACTTGCAAGTAAATACAACAGAATCTAAAAAAGAAATACTTAAATACATATATGACAAATATATTGTTAATGGTTACTGCTTTCATAGCTTCCCTAGTGCCTTAAAAAAGACAGTAGAGGAAGAAGGCCTAACTCAAGATATAGATTATAAAGAATTAAGTGATCTAAAGAAAATAAACTATATTTTTGATAAACATAACTATAAAAATATAATATCAAGAGACTTAAAAGCTAAAAGTAAAGCTATTTATATAACAGACTCTCCAGCTATGGCCTACTATTATGCCTTTAGAAGTCCTGAATATTTAGCAGAACTAACTTCACTTAGCAAATATTATGAAAATGTTAAAAATTATAATAAAAATGCTTTTTATGAAAAGGATTATCAATCTTGTAAATCAAACTTAGTTTCTTTATGTGAACATGTTAGAATGACTGTAAAAGAGGAAAATACAATTCTAAAGTCCTTTGATAGAAGATGGCATGCTTTAAAAATGACTAAGTCAACTCCTTGTATTGCCTTTATAAAAAGAAGTGATTTAGCCAAGGATTCCTTACCAAATATTGATAAAATTATAGATAGTGTTGACAAACTTGATTTATCAATATTAATATCTAAAATTACAGATAGTAGATATCCTGTTATTAGAAGATATAGTGATATTAATTCTTTAAACTTAATGGTTATAACAATGCCAAGCTATAGAGAAATAAAAAATAATGAATTTCTAGCTTATGAGAATACTAAAGGTTTAAAAACCACCAAAACAAGAGAAGTATATCAAGAAGATAAAATGGAAGCTAGAAGAAGCTTTAAATACGCATATAGTTATGGTAATGCCAATGTTCTAGCCTTAACAGGACTTCTTTTAATAACATTAGGATTAACACTAAGTATTATCATAAAAGTTGTAGGAGGTTAAGATGAAAGATCTAAGAATAGTATTCATGGGAACTCCAGATTTCGCTGTTCCTATATTTGAAGCTTTAAAAGAAAATTATAACGTAGTAGCAGTAGTTACTCAACCAGATAAAAAACAGGGAAGAAAACAAATATTAACACCTTCTCCTATCAAAAAAGCAAGTGCCCTATATAATGTTCCAATTTTACAACCTGTAAAGATAAAAGAAGAATATCAAGAAGTTTTAGATTATAAGCCTGATATGATTATAACTTGTGCTTATGGACAAATAATTCCTAAAGAATTACTTGACTATCCAAAGTATAAGTGTATAAATGTTCATGCTTCGCTATTACCTAAATTAAGAGGTGGCGCTCCTATCCATCATGCGATTATGGATGGTTATGATAAAACAGGTGTTACCATAATGTATATGAGCCCTAAAATGGATGCTGGAGATATTATTAGTAGTTGTGAAACGAAAATAACAAAAGAAGATACATTAGGCTCTCTTCATGATAGATTAAGCGAAATGGGTAAAAACTTATTATTAGAAACTCTTCCTAATATTATAAGTGGTAATATTAATCCTATTAAACAAGCTGAAAGTGAAGTCACTTATGGTTATAATATTACTAAAGAAGATGAAAAAATTGATTTTACTAAAAGTAATGTAGAAGTTGATAACAAAGTAAGAGCATTAAATCCAACCCCTGGAGCCTATACAACAATAAACGGTAAGAGACTAAAAGTATATGATGTAAGACTAGGCGAAAGGTTTTATGCTAATACAAAGCCAGGAACAATTGTAGGCTTTGAAAAAGATGGTATTTCTGTTGTGGCAGGAACGACTGAAGTAATATTAACAGAAATTGCTTTAGAAGGTAAAAAAAGATGTCTAGTTAAAGATTACTTAAATGGAGTAGATAAAAAAGAATTGTTAGGGGTAGTATTAAGGTGAATGAAAAAAAGGCTAAAAAGCAAAATAAATATATAGAAACTATAAAAAAAATAGGTAAGAGTAAAAGAGGTAAAGCATTACTTTTCTTCATTTTTTACTTTATATTTTTCTTTCTTATCATATCTTTAATAAGAACAAACTATGCTTCTAACAGAAATACAAGTAATAATGATACTAATAATATTTATGCTGAATATAAATTAGATGGAATAGAAAATGGTAATTATCATTTTATAAGAGAAGAAAATATTAATGGAGTAATAACTAATTTTACTGGTAATAAAGCAAATAATAAGATTGAAGGAGTAATGGCAAGTGAAAATGCCTTTAATAATTATTTTATTTATGA
>CAMMBX010000012.1 GCA_946494345.1 uncultured Mycoplasmatota bacterium
GACTTTGAAAAAATGATTAATAGTGTTAAAGAAGAAGGAGAGAAAAAAGGTGCTAGTAATGAGAAAAAGTCTATTGCTAAAGCAATGCTTTCTAAAGGTATTTCTATACCTTTAATAAGAGAAATAACTGGCCTTTCTGAAAAACAAATAACAAATCTTACTTAAAAATGAGAGGAAGTTAATGGAAGTTACCTTGATTATATTCACTGTTGACTAAGAGTGTGTAAGAAAAACCACTAGGATTTTTCTTTTTTCTTGCTAACAAAAAAAGGCTAAAAGTTTTCTACTCAGCCCTTTATTCATTTTCAGTAATTCTACCTATTCTAAAACTATATTTATAATCACTATCATTATATTCTTTTAAACTAAATTCTAAGCCTTGATATTGAAAGAACTCTGATGTTTCACTTGCTTCATCACTAGTATTTCCTAATGTTTCAAAAACCCTATCATATACTAGTTCAGTTGTCTCTTCACTTATCGCTTCGTCACTTGCTATTATCATATCTCTTATAAGATCTTTGGCATTCTTATTTTTATTATTAAAATTAATACTTATAATATTTACATTATTATCATCTTTAAGATTAAATTCTATTTCCATATCATTAACTATTGCCTTATTATCTTTGACATCATTAATATCACTATCACTAATCTCATTAAAATTATTAATTAAATCATCAAGAGAAATATTATCTATAGTATCAAGATCTGTTAAATCAGAGAAATCTTCATTCTCATATTTTTCTTCCATTGTCATATGATCAATTATCGATTTAGTTATTTCTGTAGATATATAGTAGCAAAGAACACCTAAAACAATAGTAACAACTATTAATATAATTATTTGTTTTTTTGATAATTTTTTCTTTTCTTTCTTCATTTATTACACCGCCTTTATACTTTAAGTATAACAAATATTTACACTTACGTCTTTCGTTTTTATATATTTTTTTGAAAAAAATTGTTATAATTAAAACGGTGATTATATGAAATATTTAACAATTGGTCATGCTTCTTATGATATTACTTTTAGATTGGATAAATTTCCAATAGAAAATACGAAACAAAGAGTAAGTAAACATATAGATTGTGGAGGGGGACCTGCTAGTAATGCTGGCTATCTTCTTGCTCTTTGGGGGTGTGATGTATCTTTTCAAGGAGTTGCTGGTAATGATTATTATGGTAAAAGAATAAAAGAAGAATTTACAAAAGTAGGAGTAGATACTACTTATTTAGAACTTGCAGATGGCTTTGATACGATGCTTAGTTTTATTATTGCAAATTCAACTAATGCTAGTAGAACTATTCTAACTAGTCAAGATGATCAAATTAAAAGATGTAGCATCTTAAATAATAATAAATATGATGTAATCTTAGTAGATGGCGAAGAGGAAGAAATGAGTAAAAGAATTCTTCTTAATAACAAAGATGCCATTAAGATAATTGATGCTGGAACATGTAAACCAGGTACTGTTAATTTATGTCCTTATGTTGATTACTTAGTTTGCTCTAAAAATTTTGCCTTAGATTATACTAAACTAGATTATGATGGAAGTATGGAAAGTTTAACTAAAATTCATCAAAAACTAGAAAATGATTTTCATAATACTGTTGTTATTACTCTAGAAGATAAAGGTTGTTTTACGAAAATAGATAATGAATATAAACTAATACCCAGTATTAAAGTTAAAGCAGTTGATACTACAGGAGCAGGGGATATCTTTCATGGAGCCTTTACTTACTTTATAACTCATAACTATTCCCTTTTAGATACTTGTTGTCTTGCTAATATAACAGGAGCATTATCTACTTTAAGAGTAGGAGGACGTTACTCTATGCCTAATTTAGAGGCCGTTTTAGAAAGAAGGAATTTTCTTGATACTATCTAGTTATCCTAGCATAGACTTACATGGTATGGATAGAAGTTATGCAATCTTTAAAGTGAGAGAGTTTATTGATGATTGTTACAAGTTAAAATATCAAAATATTGTCATTATTCATGGTATTGGTGAAGGAATACTACGAAATGCTGTTAAAGAGTACTTGCAAAAAGATAAAAGAGTGTTAGAATATAAACTGGATTTTATGAATCCAGGATGCACACTTGTCAGTTTAAAGTTTGACAATCCTTAAGTTTTGTGTTATAATATGGCCAACTTAGGAAAAGGGGGATTTGTGTATGTATACAGAAGAAAATCAAAGAGGTAGATTTCCACTTCGTGATATTTTACTAAAAGCAATAGTGGTAATAATCTTTTTAATTTTAATTATATTTATTATTACTAGAATTACTTCTAATGATACAACTACTAATAAAAAAGTAAGTTCTAATTATGATGAAGTATTTAGTGAAAATCTAGAAGCAATGGAAAATGCTGCCTTTAGTTATTATACAAAAGATAGACTACCAACAGAGGTTGGGGCAGTTAATGAGTTAACATTAAGAGAAATGATAAACTCTAATTTATTAGAAGCTTTTACTGATGCTGATGGTAATTCATGTGATGTTAATGAAAGTTATATTAGATTAACTAAAAATGAAGAAGATTATACTTTAAGAGTAAATCTAAAATGTAATGAAAAAGAAGATTATTCTCTTATGAAAGTAGGAGAATATGACTATTGTGAACATGATATATGTAAAAGAAATAGTTCTAAAGAAAATAAAGATACTAAAGAAGAAAGTGAACCAACTAAGGAAGTAGAAATAACAGAGCCTGCTAACAATAACAACAGTACTGCTAGTTCTACTACAACTTCAAGAAATAGTACTAATAATACTAATAGTAATACAGTTAATACAAATACTTCTACTAACAATAATACAAGTAATAATACTAATCAAACTTCAAAACCAACAGTAATGTATGAATATAAAAAAGTAACCAATCCAGTTTTATCAGCATGGAGTGCTTGGAGTAGTTGGCAATACAATAACGAAAGATATAGTGCTGTTAAATGTAGTACTAATGATACTAATTGTTTAAGAGAAATCCAACTATATTCAAGAGTAGAGAAAATAGGAACTGACTCTAATGGTAAAGCAGTTTATGGTAGAGTAAACTATTATAGTTATAGAACAAGACGATTAATAACCACTGCTTCAACTGATACAAAATGGAGTGCTTATAATGATACAAATTTATTAACAAATGGTTATACTTATACAGGTAATTTTAGATAGGGGTGAAAAAAATGAATAATAATAATAAAGTACTAGGAATTTATCGTTTTACTGAAAAAGATGACATGAATAAAACATGTATTACATACTGTTATGTTTTAAAAGATAGCAATGACAAAGTAACATATCATTTTACTGAAGATGAGACTAAAGTTAAAAGAATAATAAAACAATACGCTACTGAAAATGGTTATAATAAAAGTAATAAATATAAAATAATTACTGATAATCCTAACCGTTTTAACTTAAATTGTAATGACATTGATGATGTTTTTGATAGAATTAAAGATGCAAATCCTAAATTAGATATCGATGTAAGAAAATTTGCGAAAGCTAAAAATAGATTTAATAAAAAAGGTGAAGAAAAAGAAAAAGTAAATCTTATCGCTAAAGCTAGGAATTTCATAAGAAAAGGAAAAGCTTTTGTACGTAATAAAAGATATCCTGCTGCTAATTTCTTTAGCAAGTTAAAAGACAATAAGAAATTTAAACGTGTCGCTTGTTCTGCATTATTAATGGGGCTATGTGCTATTGGGGCCATCACTGCTTTTAGAGCAAGTAAAAATAATAGCCCTACTAATACAGGCAGTAAAATAGCAATTGTTGATGATCCTGATTTAGATAATGATATCGATGAAGAACAAATAAAAGAAGGAGCTGCTGATCTTGTAGATGAAACAACTGTTAGAGCTCAAGCTAAAGCAAATGCTGAAACTGCTGCTAAAGCTAGCGCTAGCACATCTACTAATAGAACTACTAATAGAGCCTCATCATCTTCTAATATCAGTACTGCAGTTACTACAACTCCGGGTAGTATAAATACTAGTGTTCCTGCTATGGAAGATCCAAATGCAACTTTAAATACTAACAATAATAACAACAGTAATAATACTAATCCATCACAAGACACTAATAATGACAATTATCAAAATGTTACAGAAGAAGAAATTCCAAGTAATTCTGAAAATGGTAATACTTCTGATGATGATTATACAGAAATAATAGATGTTCCTGCTAAAGGAGAAGAAGATACTAATACACCATCTCAAGATGAAGATACTAATAAAGAAGATGAAACAATAAATAAAGATAATGTTATTTTTGATGATCAATTTATTGGTAATGAAGATGCTATTGACGATGATGTCAGTTATGATAATGTTTATGAATATGAAGAAGAGACTCCATCTTTACCTGACCCCAATGAAACTGCTACATCAGGTAATGGTGATTATGTAACTAGCGAAGAAGAATTAACTGAAAGTGCTGAAAATATTAATAACAATACTAATATTACTACAGGTAGTACAACACCACTTCCTGATCCAAACGAAACCGCTACAGCAGGTAATGGTGATTATGTTACTAGTGAAGAAGAAATAGATGTAGTGCCAGTAGAACAAGGAACTTCTTTAACTGATACAGAACTAAATAACGAAAGAATGGTAACTAAAGCTGTTGAAGCCATGGCTAATGGAGAAGATGTTAATTTAGTTTATAATTATGAAGATGGTACTATGAATATAGAACAAAACTCTCAAAGCCTAGAAACAAATAGTTTAACAAAATAGTTTTACTATTTGTTTTTTCTTTGATATAATTTAACTAAAGAATAGGGAGTGGCGTATATGGCTTATAGTTTTGATTTATTAAAAGAGTTCGATGATAATAGAGGAGAAATAAAAAAATTTATTGAAGATACTGATAAAATTATAATTAGTGAACAAATAAGTTCTTATAAAACCCTAATTAATCAGCTTTTAGGACACTACAATCAACTTTTAATAAGAGTCCAAGATCTAATTTCTAAAGAAGAGTTTAGTAAAAATATTAACTTTCAAAAAGATGTTTCTTCGAAATTAGAATCTTTAAAAGAAGAAAATGATCTTGACCTTTTAAATAGTCTTGAAAAGCTTTATAAAGATACAGAAAAATCATATCACGATATAAATAAAATAGTCTTATCTACTATTAAGAATGATAACAGTATTTTAGAATATAATAATTTAACTAGAAGAATAAATGAAAATATTGTAAGAGTTAATAATTTTGATCTACCTAAAAGTATAATAGATGAGTTATTACCAATTTATAATGAAGCGAAAGAAATCAAAGATATCTCTAAATTAAATCAACTTCAAAATAAACTTCAAAATATTATAACAACTAATACAAATACCACTATTAATGATAAACAAGGAAATAAAGACGAAAGAATATTTTCTCTTTTCGCCAAAATAAATGATCAAATAATAGACTCTTCATTTTTAACTAAAAATAATTTAATCTATGCTTGCTATACTCTTGAAGATAATAGTAAGTACTATGCTATTGTTAAAGATGAGAAAGAAATTAAAATAATAGACCAAAACTTCAGCAATTTGCCTAATTTAGTTTTAACTAAAGATAAAATAATTGAAACCTGTAAAATAATTATAAAGAATGCTGGTATATACTATAATCTAAACGAATATATGCGTTATATTGAAAAAAGTTATAAGACAAAAGTGACTAAAGAAATAGATGATTTAATCGCTAAATACAAAACAAGACTAACTTCATTAGAAGAAAATATTAATTTACAATTAAGCTTTATTGATGATATCGCTCTTTTAGTTAATCATAAGCCATGTTCCAAATATCCTAATATAATTTATAATGATATAAAATTAGAAGCATATTTTAAAAAAGGTAGTAAGGACTCTAAATTAAGAGAAATAGAAAGACTTATTGTAGAAGTATTATTAAATCCTAATGTTAAGAGTGAATTTGATACTAAAAGCATCTTAAAGACTTTATATGATAATGATGTTATAGATTCCCTATTAACAAGTATTTATTCATCTATAAAGCAAACTCCTCAAGTTAATACTGCTGATAATATTAATAGTGATTTAACCGTTCCAAATAACAATATTAAAACTAATAATGAAAAAATAGAATCTTACTTAAAAAGCCGGGTTCAAGAGCTAGAGTTACTTTCTAGTAGTCCTAAAATAAATGTAACTATTACTAAAGATGATAATACATTATTTAAAGATATAAATACTGTATTAGATCTAAATACCGCTATTGTTATTTGTGATAAAGTTTATAAGAAAGGGCAAGGTAATTATGCTGTTACTGATTATTTAAAAACAGGTAATACTTTAAAATTTACTTCAAAGTATAAAGCAAGAGACTTAGCAAGTGCTGTTAATAGAGATAATTACTTAAAATTATTACTTGAAAACATTCTAAAACGTTATATATATTTAAAAACAAAAAATATCCCAAATGATTTACAAAACTTTATAGAATCTTTCCTATCTAAAGATAATGTTGATCTTAAAACTTTAGTTCAAGCATTATTAAATGATGAAAATATTATAAATAATAGTATTAATAATTTTGACTATGAATTATTAAATGTTCTATCTAATAAAAATAAAATAGTAGAAGAAGAGTTAAAAAGTAGTAATGATTTAATTATTAGTAAAATTAATAAGATTTTAGAAGATATTAAGAAAACAAATAATCTAATAGACTAATATTAATAGGCTATTTCTTAACAGTAAGTATTGCAAAATTCATGTATTTTTTAATAGGTTTATTAGTTTTATCAGGCTTTGTTCCTTTTAAAATAAAAAAATAAATGTAAATTTTTGTTGCTATTGCTGGTTTTCAGCTAGTTTACGAAAACTCGTACTTGTAACTTTTGCAGTTTTATTATATATTGTTATTGGGAATTAATTTTCCTAGTCATCTAACTCTCTTTACCATCTTATTTTGTTTTAAAGTCGCCCAAATTAAACAAAAAAAGAAGAGTTTAGATGACTCTTTTTTAATTTAATTTAAAATTTTTCTATATATTTTCGCTCCTTCTATAATTACTTTCTCTTCATCTTGAAAATTATCAATTATATCATCAAAATATAGTTTGATATCATTACAACTTAAATAACTATATAAAAGATTATAAAGCTCTCTATTATCTTTAAATAAGCTAAAAATCCCGTTAACATCACTAGTTCTATTAATAATTACATCTTCAAAATTAATATTATAAAGTAAAGATAAATTAGTTAAGGCCTGCTTTAATTTATCTATGTTGTAACTAGGTCTTAACACCTTTCCGTTTAATGTTAATTCATAATGACTTTCTGTTTTCTTAGGGCATCTTTTTGTAGTAGAATCAAAGTCTATTAAATGTCCTCCATCTTTATCAATAAGACTATTAGATAAGGCTATATCATTAAGAAAATAACCTTTATTATGTAACTCTTTTAACTGTCTAGTACAATCAATACAAGCTTTTAATCTTTCTTCATAAGTAAATACATTTCTGTTAAGGACATAATCAAAAGTAAAAGAATAAGGGTAGTAATACATAATGAAACCTTTTAAACTATTATCAACTCTATATTCATCTATAGGATAACCACTACCTGTAATTATTTCACTTTCTACTAATTCCTTTATAATATCCTCTTTTTCTTTAGTTAAATTATTAATAACTTTAATAACCGTATTATCATCTAAAGACCTATGAGTAGCAAGATAGCCAAAAGCTCCTTCCATATTAGGAAGTCTTTTAACAAATAAAGACTCTTTAAGGCTTATGTTCATAATAATGCCCCTTTCATGTGCTATATAAAATACTACAAAATTAAAGAAAAATCAACCTTAGACTTTTCTAATAGAAAAAATTACTGTATAATAACTGATAGAAAGAAAGGGATTATAATGATTAATAAACCAAAAGGAACAGTTGATTTAACTGATAAAAGAGCAAGAACATGGAAATATGTAGAAGAAGTAATTGATTCTGTAATGGAGAAATATAACTATAACTATATTAGAACTCCAATCTTTGAATCTACAGAACTATTTCATAGAGGAATAGGAGATTCTACTGATATAGTTACTAAAGAAACATATGACTTTAAAGATAGAGGAGATAGATCTATTACCTTAAGACCAGAAGGGACGGCAGGTGTTGTTAGAAGTTATATAGAAAATAAAATGTATGGGACTCATAATTTACCTGTTAAAGTTTATTATAATGGAACAATGTATCGTTATGAAAGACCTCAGAAAGGAAGACTTAGAGAACTTAGCCAATATGGTGTAGAAGTAATGGGTAGTAGTGATCCTATGATGGATGCTGAAGTAATTTCCCTTGCTTACAACATCAATAAAATGTTAGGACTAACTGATACAGTAGTACATATTAATAGTTTAGGAGATAAAGAGTCTCGTGATAAATATAGAGAAGCTTTAAAAGACTATTTTAAGCCTCATTTAGAGGATTTATGTGATGATTGTAAGGAAAGGTTTGATAAGAACCCTTTAAGGATTATAGACTGTAAAGTAGATAGTAATAAAGACTACTTTAAAGATGCTCCTAATATATTAGATTATCTTAGTGTTGAAAGTAAAGAACACTTTGAAAAGGTGTGTGAATACCTTGACTTATTAGAAGTTAAATATGAAATAGATCCTAAGATAGTAAGAGGGCTTGACTATTATAATCATACTGTATTTGAATTAATGACTGAAAATAGTAACCTTGCTCTAGGCGGTGGAGGAAGATATGACAACTTAGTTACTATGCTAGATGGCCCAGAAACACCATGTGTAGGTTATGCCGTTGGCCTTGATAGATTAGTAGATGAAATAATAGAAAGAGACATAGAAAATATAAGAGATGACATAGATGCTTTCATTATGTATGTTAATGAAGACGAAAAGAAAAATGCTATCTACCTTGCAAATGAACTTAGAATGAGTGGTTTTGTTGTAGAAACAGAGTATACTAAAAGAAGTTTAAAGAGTCAGTTTAAAAGAGCAGATTACTTTAATAGTAAATACTTAATACTACTTAATAGTGATGATTTAAATGAAGGCTTAATTACTATTAAAAATAATAAGACTAAAGAAGAAGAAAAAATTATGATGGAATATATTATCTACTACTTTGATGAACACATAAGTGATGATAATCTCCCTATAGATTTAGAAGGACATAATCATGATGAAGGAGGGATAAGTGATGAATAAGATTTTTTTTAAAGATTTAGAAAACTATTTTGATAAAGAAATAGAAATAAGTGGCTTTGTTGAAAATATTAGAAACATTAAATGGGTTCAATTCTTAGTATTAAGAGATTCTACTGGTAAAGTTCAAGTAACTATTGAAAAAAGTGAAGAGAAAAATAAAGAAATGGTAGAATTAGTTAATAATTTAACTGTCGAATCTACTATTAAAGTAACAGGAACTCTTAAGAAAAATGAAAATGTTAGATTAAGGGGAATGGAGTTTATTCCTACTAAAATAGAGGTTACAAGTACTAGTGATGCTGAACTACCTATCAATATTCATGATAAAGATGCTCAGTTACTTGATCAAAGACTTGATTATAGATGGTTAGATCTAAGATGCGAATATAACTTTAATATCTTTAAGATTCAAAGCGATATGACGAGGTTTATGAGAGAATTTATGTATTCTAAAGACTTTACTGAAATTCATACTCCTAAATTGATAGGAGCGGCCAGTGAAAGTGGGGCAGATGTCTTTGAAGTAAAATACTTTGATAGAAAAGCTTATCTTGCTCAGTCACCTCAATTTTATAAACAAATGGCTATCGCTAGTGGCTATGATAAAGTCTTTGAAGTCGCTCCAGTATTCCGTGCTGAAAACTCTAATACTTCTCGTCATACTACAGAGTTTACTGGCTTTGATGTAGAATTCGCTTATATTGACTCGTATCGTGATGTCATGGACTTTGAAGAAGAACTATTGACATACACATTAAAGAAGTTAAATGAAAAATATGGAGAACTAGTAAAAGATCTTTACAATCAAGAAATAGTTGTACCTAAAGAAAAGTTTCCAAGAGTAAAACTAGCTGATCTTTATGAAGAGTTAGAAAAAAGATATGACTATAAAGTAGATGAAAGTGAGAAAAATGATTTAACTACAGAAGCTGAACGTTTAAGTTATCGCTATGCTATGGATGAATTTAATTCTGAATTTATCTTTGTTACTGATTTTCCTAAAGAAAAACGTGCTTTCTATCATATGCGTAAAAATGATATACCAGAAGGCTATGACTTAATCTATCGTGGTGTGGAAATAACTACAGGAGCAGAACGTGAGCATAGATATGATGTTTTAGTAAAACAAGCGAAAGAAAAAGGCCTTGATAAAGATGTAGAGTTCTATTTAGAATTCTTTAAATATGGTTGTCCTCCTCATGGTGGCTTTGGTCTTGGTGTTGATAGATTAACTATGCTTGTATTAGGGCTACCTAGTATTAAAGAGTCAATGTTAATATTTAGAGGACCTAATCGTTTAAATCCATAAGAGTATGTAAATTTACATGCTTTTTTTCTTTTAATGTGGCATAAACTTGTAACTTCCTTTATACTTTAAATAAGAGAAGAAAGACAGTGATATTTATGAATAATAAAAAAATAGTAGGGATGACTCTAATTTCCGTACTTACTCTAATTATAGTTGTATCTTTAATATTTGCTATTAATATTAATTTTGACAAGAAAGAGGAAGAAACATTTAATAGTGATAGTTCTAATTTAACCGATAAAGAAATAACCTCTTTAATTAGTCTTATTGATATATATGATAATTATTTAATTACTTTTGATGGCGACAAAGAAATAGACTCTTTAAGTAATTTAGATAAAATTAATTTTATTGATAGATTAGATTTTAATACTAAAAAAGAACTTAATCTTGATTTTGATACTGGTGTTAGTTTAAAGAAAGTAGAAGAAGTCTTAAAAAAATATTTTGGAAAAGACACGAGCTTTTCTCCTGTCAATTCCACTTGTTATTTAGAAGATGGGGATTATTTAATCTATGATCCTAATACCAAAATGTACAAAGCTAATAACAATTACCATGCTCATGGGGCTTATACACCTCCTTCAATTATTAACTATTATGTTGAAGGAAAAAGACTAGTAGATAATGATAAACTAGTCTATACTATAACATTAAAAAAAGCTTTCGCTTGGCCTAATACTTCTAACTACTATGGGACATATACTGACCTATTAAATGGTACATCTTTAGTAGTTGATTTATATGATAAATATGGGGAGTATGACCAAAACGATATTTCTAAACTATTAGAAGCTTACAAAGATAGTTTTGCTAGTTATACTTATGTTTTTGAAACAAAAGATAGTATTAACAATAGTTATTTAACAGAATTAAAAAAACAAAAGACTCTAACTACTATAGGTTAAAGTCTTTTGCTTTTGATATCCATCTAGATATTCTTTTGATTTATTATATAGATTAACAATATCTTCTAGATCAAAATCTTCTACATTATTTATGTAATCTATAAAACCATCTTCATAATTTAAAACAGAATCAAAATGAACTGTCCATTGATCAATATTTTCCTTAACAAAGTTTTCTTTAGTAATAGAAAAGCCTTCTTTTAAATCATTAACTAATTCTAAGCCATTATCAACAATAAAATTAGTTATGACATTTTCATCAATATTCTTCTTTGCTGAAAGAAACTCTTCTTCTATAAAATGAATCCTTTTTTTCATTACTTTTAAAAGTTTTCTTTTATCTTTACTTTCTAAAGTCATATTTTCATTTTTTTTGATCAATTTAAAATAGACATCTTCTGCTTTTAACATTTCATTTTCTCTTACATAATTATACATCTAATCACCCCTTCGCGCGTTATTGTACAACATTTTCCTAAAAAAGTCTATCTATTAATGAATTTGAAATCATATTATCCTTTGAAGTGAAAAAGCATTTACTAAAACAGCTTGTTGTGAGACAGTAAAGATGTATTAAATGAAAATGTTTCTCGCTTCTAGGTGGTTGGCTAATAATAAATGATCCCAGTGGAAAATATTTAGAAAGTTCTATCAAACGATAGAATTTTTTCTTTTGTTATGATAAAATATAACTTGAAATTACTAAGGAGGCATCATCATGAATAATCAGGATATTATTAATGAAGTTAGACGTAAAAATGATATTGTTGATGTTATTGGTGAAAAGATTCCTCTTGAAAAACGTGGTAAAAACTATTTTGGTGTATGTCCTTTTCATGATGATACTAATCCTTCTATGAGTGTATCTAGAGAAAAACAAATATATACTTGCTTTTCTTGTCATGCTACAGGAAATGTTTTTACTTTTCTAATGAATTACGAACATAAAGAGTTTAATCAAGTACTAAGTGATCTAGCTTCAAGAGTAGGTATTACTTTAAATGGTTTTAAGGTAAAGAAAACTTCTACTAAATACGATGAATGGTATAAGATATATGACCTTGCTAGTAAATATTATCAAAATAACCTTCTAAGTAAAGAAGGAGAAGGTGCAAGAGAATATTTAAAAAATAGACAAATAGATGATGAAACTATTAAAGAGTTTGAAATAGGCTATTCCTTAAAAACGAAAGATGATCTTACCAAACTATTAACCTTAAAAGGTCATTCCCTTGATCTTCTTAATAAAGCAGGCCTTAGTAGTGAAGATCATGATATCTATAATTCTCGTCTTATGTTTCCTCTTCACGACTTGAATGGTAAAGTAATAGGCTTTAGTGGCCGTATCATTACAAATAGTAAACAAAATAAATATCTTAATACCAAAGAAACCGATCTTTTTAAAAAAGGCAAGCTTCTTTATCATTATCACATTGCTAAAGAAGAAGCTCGAGTTAAAAAATCCATAATTATTATGGAAGGATTTATGGATATCATAAGAGCTAGTACAGTAGGTATTAAAAATACAGTTGCTACAATGGGAACAGCTTTAACTCGTGATCATATTAAAGAAATAAAAAGACTATCTAATAACATCATTCTTTGCTTTGATGGTGATGAAGCAGGAGTAAAAGCTACTATAAATTCAGGAGAACTATTCGCTAATGAAAATATTGAGGTTAAAGTTATTTCTTTACCTGGTGAAGATGATCCTGATACTTATATCCTAAAAAATGGTAAAGAAGCCTTTCTTTCTTTAATAAACAATGCTATTTACTATAGTGACTTTAAAATTAGAAACTTAAGCCGCAATCGTAATTTCGCTAGTAGTGAAGACAAAGCTAATTATATTCATGAAGTTTTAGAAGAAGCCTCTAAGATAGATGATGATATTAGAGTAGAAATAATTTTAAAAGACCTTGCAAAAAAGTTTGAAATAGGGTATAATACCCTAGAAAAAAGTTTTCAGGAGTTGGTAAAAACTAATAAGAAAAAAGAAGAAGTAATTACCCCTCCTAAAACAGCACCTAAAGTAAGAAAAGATAAGTATCAAAAGGCTAGTCTTAATATTATATATTATATGCTAAATAAACAAGATATTATAGATATGGTAGAAGATGAACATCTTGTGTTTCCTACCGAAGCTTTAAGAGCATTAGAAAGTGAAATTGTTTATTTTTATCATAAATATGGTTTTATCAACGAAGCAGACTTTTATACTTACTTAACACCTAAGCATGAGTTACTTAATCTATTAAGCGAAGTATTAGAAATGGATCTAAAAAGTAATCTTACTAAAGAGGAAATGCTTGATTATTTTAAAGTAATTAGAGAGTACAATTATAAAAAAACAATTACAAATCTTGAAGAAAAAATCAAAAATGAAACAGATCCAACAATGCAAATAAAATACGCAGAAGAGATTAGAAAACTAAGAATAGGGGAGAGTTAATATGGTAGAAGAAATTAAAACAATGGCTGAAAGAAAAGACAAACTAATTAAACTAGGTAAAGAACAAGGATACATTACTTATGAACAATTAGCTAATGAATTAAAAGGACTTGAAGTAGATAGTGATAGTCTTGATGATTTATATAACACCTTAGTTGCTCAAGGTATTGATATCGTATCAGAAGATGGTAGTGATGATGCTAGTGGCGAAGAGATAACTGAACATACTAAAACTGAAGACTTAACAATGTCTAAAGATGTTAAAATAAATGATCCAGTTAGAATGTATTTAAAAGAAATAGGTAGAATACCTCTACTAAACAGCGATGAAGAGTTTGAATATGCTCAAAGAGCTGTTGAAGGCGATGAAGAAGCTAAAAGAATCTTAGCAGAATCTAATCTTCGTCTAGTAGTTTCTATCGCTAAACGTTATGTTGGCCGTGGTATGCTTTTCCTTGATTTGATTCAAGAAGGAAATATTGGCCTTATGAAAGCTGTTGAAAAGTTTGATCCAACTAAAGGGTATAAATTTTCAACATATGCTACTTGGTGGATAAGACAAGCAATAACAAGAGCGATCGCCGATCAAGCAAGAACTATTAGAGTACCTGTTCACATGGTAGAAACTATTAATAAACTAGCAAGAGTTCAAAGACAACTTACTCAGGAATTAAATAGAGAACCAACTGATGATGAGATCGCTGCTAAACTAGAAATACCTGTAGAAAAAGTAAGAGAAGTATATAAAATTAGTCAAGATCCTGTCGCTTTAGAAACTCCAATCGGAGAAGAAGATGATTCTCATCTAGGAGATTTTATTAAAGACGATAGAATGATTGGACCTGAAGAATATACTACTGAAGAAATGCTTAAAGAAGAATTAGCAAGTGTCCTTTTAACCTTAACTGATAGAGAAGAGAAGGTATTAAGATTAAGATTTGGTCTTGATGATGGACAGTGTAGAACCCTAGAAGAAGTAGGACAAATCTTTGGTGTAACAAGAGAGCGCATTAGACAAATAGAAGCGAAAGCCTTAAGAAAACTAAGACATCCATCTAGATCTAGAAAATTAAAGGATTTCTTAACAGATTAATGAAAATAAATAACAGATTAAAAACAATAGGGGATTTAGTTCCCCTTTCTTCATATCCCTTAGATATAGGATGTGATCATGCTCTTTTGTCTATCTATTTAGTTAAAGAAAAAAAACTACCTAAAGTGATCGCTAGTGATAATAAAAGTGGACCTTTAAAAAAAGCCGCTGAAAATATAAATTTCTACAAAGTCAAAGATAAAGTTAAACTAGTAAAAGCCGAAGGACTAGATTCTTATGAGAGTGGAATAGATACTATCACTATTTCTGGTATGGGTGGTCTTAATATTAATAAAATATTAGATGATAATAAAAGATATTTAAAGAATATTAAAACCCTTATATTATCACCAAATAATTATTCTCTTGCTGTTAAAAGAAAACTAACTAAGTTTGGTTATCATATAAGTAATGAAACTTTAGTTAAAGAAAATAATATTATCTATGAAATACTTGTCTTTACCAAGGGAAGAAAATACTATAGATATAAAAAATTATTTTTAGGACCAGTTTTAATGACTAAGAAAGATATTCTTACTAAAGAATATTATAAAAAGCTTTTAAGTACTAAAGAGTCTCTCTTAAAAGCTTTACCTAAATCATTTGTCAGTAAAATTAGATTAACTAAGAAAGAAATAAAATACTTAAAAGAGATATTAGATTTAAAATAATAGCTCTTTTATTTTGTTTCATTTCTGTTAATACCAATAACCGCTCCCACACTAGTAGTTAAAAGAATAATAAAACTATAAATAATAGTTCTAATATCAAAAGAACTGTTCATTAAAAGTTTAATAATAAACATAATAATTAAAAATATTCCTCCTAGTTTTAATCCTTCGACAAGTCCATACTTAGAAGAATTCTTTCCTAAGAAGAAAGCATTAATAAATAAAGATCCTAAGACTATAACTAATTTCATAATATTATAAACATTATTATTTATAATATCAAAATAATAAAATGTATTTAAAATTAAGCCAAATATAATTATACTAATAAAAGTAATTAATAAAAATTTCCCTAACTTTTTTAAATAAGCCATCACTATCACCTAATAAATAGTATGTAAATCTGTTAAATATATGATAACTATTTTAATAACAATTTGCAAAGTATTTTATTTTATCCTATAATTATAATAGAAAGAGTAGGGCGAAAGATGAATAATAAAAGATTTAGAAGATATAAAAAACAAGAAAGAAAAGGCTTTACTATGATTGAGTTATTAGCAACTATAATCATACTAGGTCTATTAGCATCTTTAGCATATTTTGGTGTGAGAGGTATATTAGATAGAGGTAATAGTAGTTACTATAATTCTCAAGAAAATATGTTAATACTAGCAGGAAGAGAATATTTTTCTGATCATCGAAGTGAATTGCCAGAAGAGGTAGGAAAAACATCTAATGTAACCCTAGAAACCTTAATAAATGAATCTTACATAGACAAGATAATAGATGAAAATGAAAATGCTTGTGATATTACAAAAAGTAGTGTAACTAGTCAAAAAATAACAGATAAAGATTATCAGTATTATGGAGTATTAACCTGTAATAATTACAAGACTACCGCTGATGAAGCTCTCCCTGTAATAAAATTTAGACCTAATAAAAAATCATCAACTGAAAGTATTACCATAACTATGAGTGTAACCGATAATGCTGGTGTTGCAAGTTATCGTTACGTAATAACTAAAGATGGCGAAGAATATAGGGATAGCAATTATCAAATATATAATGGAGAAATACAAATTAAACTAACAGAAAAAGGATTATATGAGATTACAGGTTATGCTATTGATGTTAATGGTAATACTTCATCTAGAAAATCAGGTAAATATTCTATCTATGAAGGAATAGATTGTTCTCAAGTTGAATTTACTAGTGAAACTAAAGCTCTTACTTGGACTAATGAAGATGTAACAGTAAATGTAAAATTACCAGCTAACACTTATAGATGGGACTTAAGTAAAAGAGTAAATGGTGGAGATTATGAAAATATAAATAATTATATTGGTTCAGGTAATCAAAATATAACGCTTGATACTGATGGAAAAGTTCAACTAAGATTAGTTTTATATGATAATGCTGGTAATTCTTGTACTGCTACCTCAGAACAATACTATATTGATAAAACTGCCCCAACTTGTGTAAGTAGTGGAGGTAGTACTTCTTGGACTAGTAAAAATGTTACTTTAATAGGAACTTGTAGTGATAATTTAAGTGGCTGTACTGGTAATGCTAAGAAAACCTTTAATACAGAAGGACAGTGGTACAATCAGTCTCCAGGTAGTGTAAGTGATAATGCTGGTAACGCTACGCCTTGTCCTGCTGACCAAACTGTAAAAATAGCAAGTGCACCTACTAAGCCTGATATATATTTAAATGGTTATAATACTGGTAGCTGGACTAATGGAAACGTTACAATAAGTATGGGTTCTACTAGTAATATAGGAATAGATCATTATGAATATTCGCATGATGGTGTCAATTGGATAAATGATTTTAATAATAATCCAACAGGTTGGAATAGAGTATATACTAGTAGTGACAAGAGTTCTATGAATGTAACCATAAGTTGGGAAGGAAATTGGAATTTCTATATAAGAGCGGTAGATAAAGCCGGAAATGTAAGTCCTACTTCAAATATGTTCACAATTAGAATTGATAAAACACCTCCAGTTGTCTCTTTAACAAGTTCTCAAAGTGGTTGTGTAAATGCTCCGACACAAGTTTGGATTGCGCTAGTCGCTCAAGAAAATGGTTCTGGTATTGCTAGTTGGCAAATAAGTTATGATGGATTTAATGCTAGTAATATAGAAGGAACAACAGGTGTAAAAGAAGGATTGCAAATATTTAGTAACATCATGAATCAAAATGTTTATTTTAGAGCCTATGATAATGCTGGTAACTATAGTTCCTTCGTTGGTACTAATATTTGTATCAATGCAAGTGATCCTGATGTTAATTTCACTATCAGTTGCTGGAATAGCTGTGCAGGACGATGTAACTTAAATGGTTATAACAATGATAGAATTTGGCAATGGGATATATCAGGAGCAGGATCAGGCTTAAACATTTGGACAGCCAAAATAGTATATTCTACAGTAACGAGACCAAATTATTGTACTTATGATATATTAAATGCCCCATATGGTAGTAGAAGTGGTTGCGGCTATGCTGTCTTTGAATCAACAAGATTCCAGTATAGTAGGTCATATGCGCAGTCTAGCATAGTTGGTAGAGTATGTACAAACAATGGTAAATGTGCTGAATGTATTGTTTATAATTAATAAGTGTAAACAAGGATACAATAATTATCCTTGTTTTATATTTACATAAAATTATAAAAAAAGTTGATTTCAAAACTAAATTTCAGTGAAAAATTATTGTAATTAAAGGA
>CAMMBX010000013.1 GCA_946494345.1 uncultured Mycoplasmatota bacterium
ATAACGTTTGTTATCAAATTTTTCCATTCTCTTAGCTTCATCAATAAACATCTTGCCTAACCATTCTTCTGGTACCGTTCTGTAATCTGTTTCAGAAACTAGGCAGTCATCTCTTAATTTCATAGAATTGCACCACTTATTTATCCATGCAAATTTATTTTTAGGCGGATTATACGAATATAAAGCCATAAACCAATCATTATTACCACGGGTAAATGTAGCAACTATTTGGTCTATATCTTCTGAATTATCCCAACCAGTCAATTCTTCAAACCATACTATTTTAATTAGCTTATTTTCATCAATGGTTCCTTTAACAGTTTCAAAATCATCTCCACCAGCAAAATAAATAACATTACCGTTTTGTAGAAATTTTATTTCCATAGGCGATACGGTACTTATGTAATGAATGTTTTCAACCAATCCTAATCTAGTGCATGCTCTTTTGATTTCTTTATATACTGATTTTCTTAACTGATTTTGATGTTTTCTCAAAACAACCACAGAACAGTTATTCTCGTTTAGACAGTTATAAACTATCTTTAGACTAATCATAGATGTTTTTGTTGAACCACGACCACCATTATAGATTTGATGGGTTTTATGACTATTAAATGTCATATAAAATGATGGTGCTATTTGGCTACTTATCTTCATCTGCATCACTTGGCAAGTCATTAATTATCTCTATTCTATTTGAAGTTGTGGTATCTATCTCTTGTTTATCTTGCCAACCGAAATTGTTTTTCATGTTAAAGATAGAAAATGTAGGATTAAAGACACCTAATAAGGCTCCTTTTTCTATACTAGCCTCAATTTTGGTTTTAGCTTTTTTTATAGTGTCAAAAAATTCTTCTTTTTCTTGATAATTCAATAGAGTCTGTCTATCACAGTCTAACCATACGCATAAATCACAAATAGTGTAAGGTTTGTTTTTTTCATCATCAAAATAAGAATCTATTTTCTTTTGCAGTTCTTCAACACTTTGAAACTTTAAAGGCCTGCCTATCTTTTTCTTTTCTTCCTTTCGATACCACCTCCTTAATTGTTTCTTGGTTGCGGAAGTTGGATTTGCACCACTCCACAGGCTAAAGAGACCTGTATGCTACTATTACACTACTCCCGCGATATTATTCTCCATTAGGCCAAAAACTTAGTATGACGATTAATAGAATAAATAAAAGTATTAAAGCTAAATCATGTAGTTCCACATAATCATCTCCTAACACAAAAAAGAGCTATTTCTAGCTCTAGGTAAAAGGATATTGGACATGAAGATTTTTAATAATTCTTCATAATACAATAATAGCACATTTAAAGCGGAGATAAGTGGAGAAGTTAATCAATATCTCTAGTTTTTTTATAAAGTCTGTATACCTGTCTACAATAATCAGGTGCGAAATGCGATTTCTTAGCAATTTCTTTCCAAGTAAGAAACCTCTCTTCGTGTGTAGCTTTATCTATTATTGTAGTATTTTCTTTAAGTTGTACGATTAGTTCCACTACTTCTCCATATTTTTTCATCTTCTTTAACTCATTATCTATCCAGTTCATGATATTTTTCCTTCGCTTAAAAATATAATCTAGAGTTTCATTGATTTGTTTATCTTCTAGAATTTCAGTGTATTTTAACATTTTATCTACTCTAGTACCACCATCAACTTTTTCAAGAGTCAAATCAGCTGATTTAGGCCTGACAACACTTTGTGCTATTTCTTTTTCTGTTAACCAATAATTATAATCATTATTTAATTCCTCTAATTTCTTATTTGCCTCTTTTAATGTCATATAGCCTCCCTAAATTTCTTCCACTTATAAGAGGATTTATATCAACCGTTCCTAATCTATAAATATAATTGAGTATTTTGTCTCTTATTACGACTAATATCAGCCTTTATTTTGTGTATCTAGTAAATAATTAACAGCTCTTACTAATTCATTTATTTTATTAACTTCCTTATTTTCGCTACCATAGTAATAATAAACATTCCTACCAGAAACATTTTTTATCTCTTTTATTTTAAGTTCTTCTATTTTATCTGGCATTTCAAGGCTTTCAATTATTTCAAATAAATAGTCATTATCCCATAACATAGAACTTCTAAACGTACCAGGTGACCAAAACAAATCATTGTCACTATATTTAAGCTTAGCCACTATATCGAAACAGCAACACTCTTCATTAGCTCTTAATACATTAATTTCTGTACCCTCTTTTATTTCATTATTTTTAATCATTTGCAATAGTTCTATTCCTGTCATCTTGTTTCTCCTTTCGCTTTATTAAAAATTTCTATAACCTTTCCTTTTTCCAAAACGATTACACAATCACATTCGTAAAACATATCACTTATTTGTCCTATCATGTGTTCTAATATTCTTGCTTTAGATATGCTTTTTTCTTTCTTGTTAACGAAATGCATATATTCATTTTTTGTTGGAAATATCTCATTTTTATAAATTGGAATGACATCTAAAGTTATCTCTTCCATTACTATCATCTCCTCTTCCTAAATTGCTTAGTAATTCTAACTTCATCTTGATTATTTATATATCTTTTAAAGTCCTCATAATCTGCTAAATTGCCTAAATATAAGAATGCAGGAAATTCTATATTATTTTTCTCATCACACTCTATGGCTAATATCTTTTCTCTCGTTTGTTGTTCTAATATTAGCCAATCTAAGCAAAATATTGTTTCATCTGGTCCATAAGTACCTAAATCGGTATAACCTCCAGTTCCAAATACATAAATTCTATATTTCATTTGTTCCTCTTTTCTGCTATAAAATAAAATATTACTAAAAATATCATAAATGGTATAACGCACACTAAAGCCATAGTTAGTTGATCCATATAAGTTAATTCTGCTTGTGGTGTGTTAAATAAATCCATTATTTTATCCATTATTATTTTCCTTTCTTAATTTATTTACTTCTCTTATTACTTCATTTAATTTTTCTGCAATCATTTTACTATGCTTTGTCATTCCACACTTTGTTCCTTTCTCATCTCTAATATAGAAATGTGTAGGATTATCATTTTCTATTTTTAATTCTTCTATATCTTTATCTTCTTCTAGTATTTCTACTTTGTCATTTATAAAATCTCTTGTTCTCCAGTTGCAAAAAGCATAACCTAAAAAATCAAAATCATCTTTATTGTATTCTAAATAGTCTTGGTTTGGTTCATTATAAATATAAATTTTATCTTTGTATTTTATTCTTTTTGGTATATCTTCATTATTTGCTATTTTGTTTATTATTTCTATTATTGTCATTTCTTTATTCATCTTTCATTTCCTCCCACTTTTTAAATTCGTTTTCTATGTGATAAATATAAGTATCTACACTATCTTTGCTACATCTTGGTAAAATTCTACATACTTTTAATAATATAAAAACTATCATTTTATCATATTTATTCATATTATCTATTCTCCTTTGCACTTTAAAACTAGATGTTTCCCAGTATTCAATTTTTTTCTAGATTCTATACTATAACAATTAGCACATAATACTTTACCAAATCTTTTAAAAACATGATTTTTTATTTTTTTATTGCAAATATCACATTTCATTTATTATCATCTTCAAAATATCTAATTTCTCCATTGTTGTCTTTAAATACGTGTCCTTTTACAACTTCATAATCATATTTTATTCCCATTATGTCAAAATTACCATTTATGACTAACTTTACTATTTTTGTGTTATCTTCGTAAACCACTATGTCATATCCAAATATTAATTTCAAAGCTAATTTAATTCTATTTATCATATTTATTCTCCTTTATCTAGCAAATTCTAATCTTCATTTACTCTTAAAAAGCTCTTATTTCCACTACTACCAAAACACAAATTACCTTCATCACAAATTAAAGCCAATTCATTAAAACTTATCTCACTAGGACATTTATATATTCTATATTCTCCATGTAAATAACAAGCCTCTCTTGAATAAACAATGTCATTTTTATTTAATTCTTCATCAGTATATGTATTTAATATATCTCTTAATTTATTTAACATCTAACTAACCTCTTGCCTTTTCTCTCACTAGTTCTTTTTCTATAAGTAGGAGATTGATAAAATAATAGTGATTTTCGCTTTATATTGAACTTTTTAGATAAATAATCTAGTGTACCCATATCAAGTAATTCATCGCCTTTATACAGTACATATTATTTGTTCATCTTTAATCCCTCCTAATATATTTATAGTAAATAAATTTATTTACTTATTTTTGTTCCACAAGTTGGGCAGTAATTTAGAGCGTATGCTTTACTTACATATTCTCCTTTCTGTTTACCTTTAATTTTTCTTTGACCCTTAAACCATCTATATTCACTTATCTTTGCAAACAATTTAGTGTCGCATATTTCTGACTTTGACAATCTCATATATTCGATAAGCTCACACGTCTTACATTTACTCATCTTTAACACCTGTTATTTCTTTATATTTTTCTAATACCTCTTCTAAAATCATTAAGATATGCTCTTCCCCTATATCAAGTCCTTCAACAGTTTCTTTTTGTTGTTTTAAAGCATCAATATAATCTTCTAAGTACTCTATAAACTCTTTTTGTTGGCTTAATAACGTTTCTACTTGAACTCTATTACAATGGCATTTGAACATATTGTTATATAACGTTTGTAGCTCATCAAGCTGCTTCTTTAATTCTTGACTTTCTCTTTCCTTTTCCATTAGCAAATTAATAAATTGAACTCTACCACAGTCCTTAGTCTTTTCATAAAGTTCATCAAATAGTAATTCATTTTCGTCTAACATTTATTCCACCTCTTTTAAAATATCAAAAGCCTTATTAACTAAATCTTCATTATCACTGTTTTGTTTCTCATCAGGAGTTGAATAATGTTCATAATTACCTAATAATTCTATTACTTTATCAATGACTTCTTTTTGTTTTTGTGATTCTTTTTTCCAATTGCCCATTTCAGTAAATAGCTCGTCAAATATATTTTTTGGAATTAAATAATGATCCGATCCTTGAATATAATATTTTGAATAATCTTCTCTAATCATATCTACTTCTCCCTCTTGTTATATTTCCATTTATTAACACCTACTCCATAAATCTCACAAGCTTTCAAGAACATTTCTTTTTCTTCTGCATCTTTAAATCCAACAAGTATATGTGGAGGTGTAGGCAAATACTCTTCTGTAGGTTTCCATATATGCAAGCAATGTTGATGCATATTTACATAATCTTCTTCTTTAGGATGATACTCAACACAAGCTTCGTCTTTATTCCAAAATATGTCTTTCATACGGCACATTTGGTCCCAACTAGGTGTTTTGCTAGGCATACTTACTGATAAGTGTTCCCAGTCCATTTGATAGCTGAAAATAAAATTTAGATTCTTACCACTAATTACATCATAGTAATAGCCACCCATTCCAACATTATCTATTTCAGCTTCTATAAATAAATTCCTAGTTTTTCTAATCTCATTAATTGCTTTCATTACAAACCTCCTCTAAAATATATTCTCTAATAAATCTATTAGCATATTGTGGATGAATCGCACTTCTTTCAATCTGGCTGCTTACTCCGCCTTGTGAAGCTTTGGCAGTAATCTTCTTTCTTGGGACAAGTTCTAACGGTTCAAAAATAAAATTATTTTGTGGTTTGCAATTAATAAACCAATACTGTGTAGGTTTCTTAAAATAATCTCCACTTTGACTTCTATCGCTGTCTAAAATCGTGTATGGCAAAGCCCAATATTTTACGAGATAATGCGTGGTGCTATATGGATTTTCGATAATTAATGGGATTTGTTTGCGAATACAAACTAATGCTAATTTAGTTACTAAATTATACAAATTAGTTAATTCATCATGAAGCTTTAAATCATATTCAAGCTTTTGCTCATCACTCCATTTAGCAAGTGATTTCATTGTGCCTCTAAAAGATAGCTGTATTTGATTTTCGAATCTTGTACAGGGAAAGAATGCTAATATCATGTCTTCTTTTGATATACTATCAAAGATACTGTTATTACCATCATAGGCTTTTTCTATTTCGTTAAAAAGATCAATAATATGATCCGTTTCATTAAAATCGTTTGAAATGTCATAGTCATAAGCAGCATATCCTAACTTCTTAAATTCATTTTTAAAAGTCCCACTTTGCTCAAAAAAGCAATGAAATATCCTCATTCATTACAAACCTCCAAATCTCTAGCTTCACTTAAAGGAATACTACTACAATAATCATCTATTAAGTCTTCTTTAATAACCTCTATAACCCCTGACTGTATAAATAAATTAATCAACACTATCATTAATATCACTGCTACAGTAATAGCAGAACTAAGTATTGCTACTCTCCAATTCTCCATTTTTTCTTTCATTTAGCCCTCCTCTATAAACTTTTTTAGTTTTTTTAAAGCCCTTTTTTCTATCCTTGAAACGTAACCTTGTGATAAACCTAGTGCAGCTGCTACGTCGCCTTGTTTTAACCTTTTCGCCCCGTTTAGCTCGTATTTATGAATTATTACAAAACGTTCTTTATCGTCTAGCTTAGATAATAAATTGTTTATCTCTATAGCAAGTAAAGTCTGTTCTGTTTCACGTTCCACGTTAACCCTTTCGTCCTCTAGGACATCTAACAAGGTTAAGTTATCGGCTTCGTTAAACGTTTCATTTAGCGACATTGCCTTATAAGTCGGCTTACTTATCTTTCTTAAATGCATTAACAACTCGTTCGCTATACACTTTGAAAGATAAGTACTAACCGTGTAACCCTTAGTAGGGTCGTACCATAAAGCACCTTTGCATAGACCTATCATTCCTACCTCTAATAATTCCTCGTAGTCCCATTTAATTTTTAATTTCTTTATCATAAGAGAAATTAATCTCTGATTTTCAATTACTAATTTAGCTTGTTCTTCACTCATCATCAGTCTTCCTTATAATTTCTTCTAAAAATACTTATAAATTCTTCGTCATATGTTCTTTCAAAATATAGTTGTCCTATTATCTTAGTTAATTTGTCATAAATAGGGTTAAAATGCACACTATCATCACTCATATTATGATGATAAGAGCAGAGGTAAATAGTTAAGCCATATTTATCACTATTACCTCTATTTCGCCCTTCCAGTATGTGGTGAAGATGTAAGCCATCAGTTCTACCACAGAAGAAACACTCTTTCTTTTCTTGTATTATTGATTTCAATGTTATTCCTCTGGCATTTCATAAAAAATGTTTGTTCTTATTTTTTCGTGAACTTCTTGTTCATCAAATTCGTTAATTTTCACTAATAATTTAGGCTTTAACATATTTTGTATTTCATCTAATACTTCTAATGCTCTCTTTTCAGTCTCATAATAACCCAACATTTTGTATTTGTTTTCACTAAAATAACCTCTTATGCCAAGCTCTCCAGTATTTAAAACATTATCAAAGCCAAAATAAATTACTTTTATTAAACTTCTCTTATCTTGACTTCTTATCCATAAATCCATTATTTACCCCACTCCTCTGCTAATTTTTCTATCTTATAATCTTCTAACGTAGGTATGTCTAATTCTTTAGCCTCGTAAACAATACCCTCTAAGAAAAGCCACATTTCTTTAGAGTCATAGTTACTACTGCCTTTGTAAACCTTATACCAGTCACAATCCTTACCATTTAATTTGCCTCTTTCATAGAACTCATAATACTTGCTAAACCCCTCTAGACACGTTCCAGGAGTTACTGGAATAAGCATTGACTGCCCGTACTCTTTAAGCATTTGATAATAAACTGCTTCCTTGCTAGAGTTAATCTTCTCGGCTATTTTTGTACATAGTTCCCAACAATAAGAATTACTGTTTAATGACCTCTTTTTACGGTATTCTTTTATTTCAAATGTCTTGCTATCATCTTGACCTTTTAGCCAAAAGATAATCTTCTTACTATTTCCTATCATAGGTTTATATACCTTTTCTTATATCTAAAATTAATCATTATATCAACTCCCATTTGTACCTTGCATTTTCATATTTATTTCGCTTTATACTCATAGAAAGATAACCAACATTTTGTTTAATTAATTTACTTCCTTCAGACAAGCTAGATGGATAAATAATTGTGCCAGTTATTTTATCTTCAATTTTTACTTTTATTTGATTTTGCAAACCTGTTCTAAAAGCATGTTGAATATTTTCCTTTAAAGTTATCAGTTCCAAATTTGATAAATTATTATTTAAACGGTTTCCATCAATATGATTAACAGTCAAATTATGGTTTTCAATATTTTTGTCATAAAAAGTAAATGCTACCAGTCTTGCCACTAAAAATGTTTTAGGTTTTCCGTTTTTCCACAAATCAACTCTATATCCACTTTTATTTGGTTTACCTTTAAATTTAAGTATTCTATTTTTCCAATGCCTATCTCCATGCTTATCCGTATGTGTTATTTTATTATTTGTCCTAACTCTTCCTAAATTACTTACTTGATATCCATTATAATTAGGAATATTTTTCCAAGTTTCTCGCATATTTCACCTCAATCAGAAAGGAAGAGAATTGTCATCATCAACATAGTTAAACTCTTCTTGATGGTCTCTAGCGAATTCCTCATAAGGCTTATTACTATTAACTTTTTCTTCTAACGTCTGGTTTTCTTCAGACTTAACCGGACTTTTTTCATCAAAACCGGACTTTTTGCTATTTAAGAACTCTACTTCATCTGCTACTACTTCAGTAACATATCTATTCTCACCACGTTCGTTCTGATACTTTCTTACTTGTAAACGACCACCTATTCCAACTCTATCTCCCTTTTTGAGATAATGATGAATTAACTCTGCTTTTTTATTCCAAGCAACTATATTTATAAAATCTGCTTCTTTATTACCATCTTCATTTTTAAAGTTTCTATCTATTGCTATTGAAAATGTTGTTACTGCATTATTACTAGTTGTATATCTTAGCTCGGGATTGGCAGTTAGACGTCCTATAAGTAAAACCTTATTCATCATTACTCTCCTTTTTTAATTTTCTTAAATATGAGTAAATTTCATCATGTAAATTGTCAACTAATCCATAATAAATCTCATCTTCCCAAGTTACAGACACTTGATTTTCTAATTTGTAATCACCATAATATTTTTCTAATTCATAGTATTTATTTCCGACTTTAACAACAATGCCGCAACTTTCTTTGCCATTACTATTTTTTTTAGGAATCTTTTCTTTATACAAATTCAGATTTAAAATTAAATCTCTTATTTCGTTACTACCCATTTCGTCAACAATTCTTCTTGGCTCTATATTGTTCTCATTTAAAATAGCAATAATATTATCTATTGGTTTTAATTCTCCTCTTTTAGGTGTTTCATCAACCATTACTACATATTTATTTTTTAAATCATAATTTTCTTTTTTTAATTGTTCATTTTCTTCTTTATATTTTTTTAGCTCATCTAAAACATATTGTTCTATCATTCTTTTTTTGCCTCTCTTTCCATTAATTTAATCATCTTAATACATAAATCTATTACCTGTTCTTTTGTGTAGATATATTTAACTTGTGGCTCTTCTACATGAGCCTTTATCTTCAATTTAGTTAGTTCATATATTACATCTTCAAAATTATCTTGCATAAGCTACTTTTCCTTTTTCTCAAGCAAGTTAATTACTTCTTCTACTTGCTTATTAGTTAATTGTGAGTCACTATCTACACCGTAATATTTGTATAAATTTTCTCTATTAAAGTTGTTATCTTTCTCTTCTTTTAAGTCAATTAACTTCTTCATTTTCATTAGATTATCACTTAATTTTTTCTCTGTTTCTTTAGTTAATTTAGTAAATCTAATGTTATTTTTGTTATCTCTAATAATTAAGTCTTTAATACATTTATTTTCATCATAGTCGATAAGCTCTACATAAAACCTTGTCTTAGTTTCATATTTACCATTACCTTTATCATAGAACTCTGACTGTTTTCCTTTTGAAATCATATCTTTTCTAGGGAAGATAAAGATACTTGGTGCAGTATATAACTCTCTACCTATACCCCAGTTAAAGCAAGCTCTTTTAAAGCTATCACTTGCTAAACCTTTTTCTTTCTCTGTGTAACTTTCAGTACCAGTATCTTCTTTAGATACCCATTCTTTTTTAGACTCATCATAAATAGATACAGTACAGTTAGCATTGTCTCTTGTGTGACTTCTTTCCCAGTTCATAGGTCCAACTGCTTCATCAAGTATGTTCATATCACAACGTGCATCTTTATAAAGCAATAGGCTACACCAATTACTAGCGATTTGACTAACCCTACAGTCTATTTCATCAGCCTTTAACGTTCTAAACTTTTCCATGTTCAAACCTCCTAAACAAAATCTCTCTCACTTACACCGTAAACGTCATAATAACTTTTAGGTGTATAGAAGTCCTCTTTTATCTGTTCTTGACTTCTTAATTCATCTCTTAAATCTTCGTTTTCGTATTCTAATTCTTGAATTTTATCATCTTGTTCTAAAAGTTTATCTACTATATCTTCCATAGTTATTAAGTCTTTAGTAAAGAAATCTGCTATATCAGTATTTTTAATATTAAAAGTTGTTTCTACCATTTCTACTTCATCTCCTTCTTCATTTTTTCGATTCTTTTTCTACGATACTCAAGTAACTCATCTTTCTGCGAATCTAACTTTTCTTGAAGAGCAATTACTTTATCTTGAAGTACTACTACTTTGGCTAATAAATCTACTCGCTCATCTTTTAAAGACTCATACTTAAGCTCTAATGTATTCTTCTTAATTTTCTTCTTTAACATTTAATTTCTCCTCTAAATAATCAATTTGATTTTTATAATTTTCTAATTTTGTTTTTGCATACATTTTCTTGTAATAAAGTAATGCATCTACTAAAGCTATTCTTAATCTATCTTCCATAATCTGATACCTCCTCAAATATTTGCTTAACTTTGTCATATTGCATTTTTAATATTCCAGTAGCACCACTATCGTTTTTACAAATATCAACGTTCATTAGTGGTCTTAAATCTTCTTTACTAGAATTCTTATCACGATATAGTAGTATTATCTTTCTAGCACTATTTTCTAACTCTCCTGAGTCTTTAAGCATTGATAAGCTTAATTCTTCGCTGTTGTAAGCACTTCTATTTAACTGACTAGCTCCAATTATGGTGCAGTCGTATTCTAAACATATAAGCCTTAAGTTTTTCATTATCTCTGTCATCTGTTCATAAAGAGAAGTCTTACCATTTATTCTTACTAAACCTAAATGGTCAATAAATATAACTGTATGTCTTGAACTGTCTTTCTTTTTACTAACAACTGCTCTAATATCAGACAAGTTATTTACTTGATGTTCTATAATTACACCTTTATCAGCTATAGACTTTATAGTCTCTCTTACTAAATCTACTTGATAACCAGTAACTGGATTATTAACGTTATCTACTGGTATATTGCTATTTATGGCTATTAGACGTCTATAAATAGATGGTTTAGACATTTCCATATTGAAGTAGATACATTGATAATCAGTCATTAAATCACTCATTAAATTAAGCATGAAACCTGTTTTACCAGTTCCAGTCATAGAACCTATTACTAGTAAATCGTTCTGAGATAGTTTGAGTATCTTACTCATCTTCTTAAATTTGTTAAATTTAATCTGTTTTTGTTCAACTATATTTTCTGATAGTTCCTTAACAGTTAGAACGTTGCTATCTTTAGTTATTTTAATTTCGTCTAATTTTTTCATTTGTTGCATAAAATTGTCGTAGTCTATCTTTTTCTCTCTAAGTTCTTTATTTTTAACTTTGATAATATCTTCTTTTAAATATTTGATAATACTCTCTTCTGCTAGATTTAACTGTTCTCTCCAAGCTTTATCATAGTAGAAAGTATGAGTTAATAATTCTACATAAAGCAAAGTATCAAAATCCTGATGATGTTTTTGCATAAATGCAGGAGATACTACTTTCTCTTTTTGATAAGACTCTATTGCATAAGCTAACATCTTTGCTAAGTCCTTATCTCTTAAATATTTAGGCTTTATTGATAAACAGTTTATTACCTCATTTTTATTAAGAACTAATGCTACTAATTCTCTTTCTATCTCATCTCTATTATTTTCAGATATTTCTAACATCAGAATATTCTCCTACCCTCAGTACTAAAAGTGTCGCTATAAACTGGTTTCTTCTTTTCTTCTTTCAGTTCATAAATACCTTTCCATGAGTTCTCTATGCTATTTTCTATCATCTTAATTTTAGTCTTATCATCATACTTAGATAATTTGTTAATTAGTAAAGTTATAGCTCTATCACTATTAACTGCTTTTATCTTCTTTCTCATTGATAAGAAATCTTTAAATAAATCATTAAGGTTATCATCTTCAAAATATCTTTTTTCTTTTATTATTTCTTTTTTATTTATTTCTATATTTCTTTCTATATTTCTCTTATCATTATATATAGACTGACTTTTTTTCCAGTCTGCCTGGAATTTTTTTCTAGGCTGATTAGAACTTTTTTCAAGTCTACTTTTAATTATTCTACGTCTCCCATCGAACTTTACTAATTCGATATACTCTAGCTCAATTAACTTTTTAACTGCTAAAGATACTTTTTTTGAAGTGCATTGACAAAACTCGGCAATATAATCATTAGTTGCATAGCATCCTTTTTCATCAGTATCAAGACTATCTATTTCCATTAAAATCATTTTTTCTAAAGCATTTAACCTATCATCTAACCATATTTCTTTTGGTATCCATATTCCTTTGAAATCTCTCTCCATATGCACCTCTTATAGTGGTAAATTCTCGATTACAGAGATTAAAGTCATAATACCTAAAGAAAATATAGTAGCTCCACCAAATAGAACGATATAAGATAAAATTGTATCTATTTTACTTTCTTTTTTCTTGTTTAAATTTTCTTCTCTTACTCTTCTTTTATTTTCGTGTAATATCTCTAACATTTTTTGACTTTCTGTCATTTAAAATTCCTCCTTTTTATTGATTTTTGTTCGATAAAGTGTTATAATAAAGCCGAAAAACTTAATAAGATTTTTCATTTTAAAGAGAATGTTCAGAGTTGGTAGCTTCGATATTCTCTTTTTTTTCTATCTTAATTCCGGTATATTCTTCAAAAAGCTTCGGACTTATATAGTATCTACATTTACCTTGTGGATTCTTCTTGACACTTCCAATTGGTAATTCTCCATGTTTCATTTGCCATCTAACAAAAGCTGGAGATACCCCCATAAGTCTAGCTGCTTCTTTAACACTAATATTCATATTCTCACCTCCTTTACTCATAAAACCTAGTCCAACTAAAATTTAAAATATCTGCTATTTTCTTGGCTAATTCAGGTCTTGGTCTTCTAGTACCATTTTCGATATAGCTATACATTTGTTGAGTAATTTCTGTTTGTTTAGCAACATCTGATTGTGATAACCCTTTTTTCTCTCGATATTTAATTAGCCAATCTCTTCTTTTCAAATTTTCACCTCCCTTGATTTTTGAAACATCATGTTGTATAATATTCACATCCAAAAAGGAAAGGAGGAATGCCAAAGGCATCTATTAACTCTTGTGGGTTCCATCTCGAAAGGAGGTGGGATAAAGAAAGAAATAATTCTAAAATTAGTAGAGGCTATTTCAGGTCCACTAATTGCAGTAAATACTACTGTTATTATCTTTAAGGTAGAAAAGAAATAGCTTTTCTACTAAATATATTTCTTTTTCCTGCAATTCCTTTTTTGGATAAGTTGTTTTGGAAATCAAGTTAGTTTGGCGACTAGGGCTTGATTTCTTTTTTTTGTAATCTTTTTTCACTACTTGTTGATTACATATTCATGTTATCACAACCCTACGTTGTTTGTCAATATTTTTTACTACTTTTTTTTAAAAAAATTGACATTACAAAACTTTAGGTTGTATTATTTACGAAAGGAGGGATAAAATGTTTGGCGACAGAATAAAAAAATTGAGAGAAGAAAATAATGTTTCTCAACTGGAACTTTCAGAAGTTTTAGGCATTTCTCAACAAGCACTATCTAAATGGGAAAACGGGAAAACTCAGCCTGATAACGATTCCTTAATAAAACTAGCAAATTTTTTTCGAGTATCTATTGATTATCTTTTAGGTATTTCAGAATCTAAAAAAGTAGATAAACCATACGATAACGAATTAGAAAAAGTTTTGTTTAGTAAAGCAAAAGATTTAACAGACGAAGAAAAGAAAGCAGTAATCGGAGTTATAAATGCCATAAAGAAAGATATTGATAAGGAGCTAAATAAATAATGTCCGGATTATTTAAGAAAAAACAAGTAGATGGTACATTTGTTATAAAAATAGACCCCAATGTAGAATTGACAGAAGAAGATAACAAAAAATTAGAAGAGATGGAAAATGAAAGAATATTATGGGAGCAAAACAACCAAAAATACCAAAAGTATATAAACGAAAGCCTTAAAATAAGCGAAGAAATATGGGAAAATAAATTATATAGTAGAGCTATCAGTCAAGCAAACATTAATAATAAGTATGCTAATAGATATATAGAACTATGTAATAAACTACTAGAATTACTACCTTATGAAGTTGAACACGATAAGGAAGATGCTAAAATTAGGCATCAAGAATATTATGTTAGAGGAGCTGGTAACAATCTAATTAATTTTATTCGCCTTTTAGAAAAACAAGAAAAATATAATGAAATAATAAATGTATGTAATTATTTACTATCTTTAGGCATCACTGAAGATGGAACTAAAAAAGGTATCAAAGGGAGAATTGAAAAAGCTATAAATAATTTTAATATAAAAAACAATACCAATTACAAATATTATTATGATAAAAATTTAATTATTGATAATGAGACAGGCGAAATAATGGAATAAGCACGAGCAGTATTAGTGCTTAACGAAAGGGAGTGGTATCGTGCTTATGTCTTTATTAAGGGGGGAAGTTTCACAAAATGAATATATAAATTATAACAATATCAGAATTATTAAAGCTGAGCTTCCAAGAAGGATTTATGGTATTATTTTTAATTACAAAGATATTAATTTAATAGTAATTAATAAATATATATCAAAAGCAAAAGCTAAAACTACTCTGCTTCATGAATTTGCCCACTATGAATTACATCATTTAGATAAAATATGTTTAGATTTTAAGATAGAAGGTATTGAAGATGAAGCAGATAGTTATGTTAGCTTTTTATTAGAAAAGGAGTAAAAAATGAAAATAGGAATAAGAACGCCAAGTATTAAAAAAAGTTTTAAAGCAAGAACTACTGGAAAATTAAAAAGAGCTGTTAAAAGGACATACAATCCTATATATGGAGAAAAAGGAGCGGGAATAGTTAACAATCCTAAAAAAGCTGTTTACAACAAAGTATATTCTAAAGTAACTGTAGATAGTCTAGAAAGTCTAAAAAAAGAAAATAAGCAAAAAGATAAAACAAATAAAAGCGAAATAGAATTAATAAATAATAATGCTACTGTATCTTCATTCGAATATAAATATCCTTCAAAAGAAGAACTTTTAAAAAGCATACCAAAAGAAAAGCAAGTTAAGCATTTTGACAAAGAAGCTCATTGTTGTATTTGCAATAAAGATTTGGGCATAAAAACTTTCAGAAGTAGATGGCAATTAATTGATGGCTGGCTATGTAATGATTGTATAAAATTAGCTGGAGGATTAGGAAATCTTAAATTTAAAGGTGATACAGTAGAAACTATAAAGCAAAGAATAGAAGACAATAGAAAGAGTATGTAACTCTTTTTTTATACAGGGAGGTGCGAAATGAAGAATCCTAACGGATATGGAACAGTATCTAAAATAAGCAGTGGGAAGCGTAGAAAACCATATAGAGTGCAAATAACTGTAGGTTACAAACCTAACAGGGAAAAAGGCACAATAATACCAATAAGAAAGACTATAGGATATGCTAGAACTAGAGACGAAGGTAAGCAAATGTTAGCAAGATATCATAACGAACTATTCGATTTAGACCTAGTTGGGGTTTCTTTTGAATACTTATTTAATCTATGGTACAAGTATAAAGAAAAAGCTGGTATGGCTGAGAACACTTTAAAACTTTACAAAAATTATTACAAGCATTACAAACACTTAGAAGATAAAGCATTTGAAGACATTACTAGTAGAGATTTACAAGATATAGTAGATAATGCTAATTGCACCTCAGAATACTGTGGCAAGATAATAAATATGTATAATCAAATGTACGAATATGCTAAAGGTGTTAATATAAGACTAAAAAATAAAGCTTCTTTATTGGTAATACTGCCTAAAAAAGTAGAATCTAAAAAACATAAGCCATTTACTGATGAAGAAATAGATAAATTATGGAATAATAGAAATGATGTTGTTGATGAAATACTAACTGACATTTACAGTGGTGTAAGACCTGGAGAATTGCTAGTGATTAGTGAAGTACACGAAGATTATTTTGTAACAGGACTAAAAACAGAGTCAGGAAAAAATAGAGTTGTTCCGCTTAATAATAAGACAAAAGATATCTTTCATAATTTAATAAAAAATAAAAGGTTTGAAAGATATAGTAGCGAAGATACCTTATACCAAACTTGGAAGAAGGAACTAAAAGATCTTGGTATGGGTAATCACAGTCCTTATGATTGCCGTCATACTTTTGCTACTCTTATGGCTAGAGTTAAAGCAGATGAGCATTCTGTTAAGCTAATAATGGGACACAGGATATCCGATCTAACTAAGCGAGTCTATACTCATAAATTAATAGAAGAACTAATAAGAGAGGTTAATAAAATTTAGTAAAAATCGGCAAAAAAAGAGGTAAAAAATCTCTCGTTTACCACAAAGTATATCGCAAGCCCTTATTTTTCAATAGTCCTAACTTGCCGTACAGGCTACCAATAAAGTATTTAACACCTGCTACTTTGCAGGTGTTTTTATTTTTCTCTTAACTTGTTCTATAGATTCTGCTGCATTAATCCTTTGTTGATAATTTTCAATTTTCTCCATATATTCAGTACATCTATCATTATATGTTTTAATAGGTTCTAATGGTAAAAATAAATTTATTCCATTAAATACTTCCTCTTTTATTTTCTCATCTCTTAATTTAATCGCTTCATCATAATCAGTTGTTATATAATCAACTATACTTTTATTAGTACATTCATTATCTATATTAATCTCTGGAATAATTTCTCTATCAATACAATCATAATATATACCATCTACACATCTAGGAAATACAACTTCATAAGTTTTCTTACTAATTCCATCTCTATCATATGAAATAATCTCATTTATTAAATAACAAGGAGAAACCACATAACCTAATATTTCATCAAATTTATTATAGTTTACATATGCTTCTTTTATCATTTTTTGTAGAGCAAAAACTCTAGGATATTTTAATTCATCTTTCATAAAACTTTGTCGAGTAGACAAGTCTCGACTCCACCTCTCTTTCTTTCTTAGTGAGAGGTTTGTCTCATTGCCCCTCACAGAACCCATCGTGCCCTATTAAGGCAATAGGCT
>CAMMBX010000014.1 GCA_946494345.1 uncultured Mycoplasmatota bacterium
TTACTTAAAGGAATATTAGTCATCTTAGAAATAACACTAGCAATATCTTCTTCTGTAACATTATCACTTAATAGTTGCATATTATCATGACTCTTAAGCTCTTCAAGTTCTTTCTCTAACTTAGGAATAGTACCATGTTGTAATTTAGCAGCTTTCTCTAAGTCATATTTATTCTCAGCTTGTTCTAACTCAAAACGAGCCTTCTCAATCTCTTTCTTCTTAGCGTTAATCTTATCATTAAGACTTTTCTCTTCTTCCCAAGCCTCTTTATATTCCTTCTCTTTAGCTTTTAATTCACCTAACTCTTTATCTATCTCATCTTTACGTTTAAGAGATAACTGATCTTTTTCTTTCTTAATCGCTTGTCTTTCAATCTCAAGTCTCATAATCTTACGAGTTAAAGAATCGAGTGCATTAGGAACAGAGTCCATTTGTACACGAATAGTAGCACATGCTTCATCTACTAAATCTATTGCTTTATCAGGTAAATATCTATCAGTAATATAACGATTAGAAAGTGTTACAGCAGCAACTAATGCTTTATCATGAATAGTAACACCATGATGAATTTCAAACTTTTCTTTAAGTCCACGAAGTATTGTTATAGTATCTTCTACACTAGGTTCGTGAACAATAATCTTTTGAAAACGTCTCTCTAATGCCCCATCTTTCTCAATATACTTACGATACTCATTTAAAGTAGTAGCACCAATAACATGAATCTCTCCACGAGCAAGCATTGGCTTTAAGATATTAGAAGTATCCATAGCACCTTCTGTATTACCAGTACCTACAATCATATGAATCTCATCAATAAACATAATAATAGAGCCCTCACTCTTCTTAATCTCATTTAAAACATTCTTTAAACGCTCCTCAAACTCACCACGGTATTTAGCACCTGCAACTAAACTTGCCATATCAAGTTCCCATATAGTTTTATTTTTTAAACTAGCAGGAACATCACCACGCTCTATACGAAGAGCGAGTCCTTCAACAATAGCAGTCTTACCAACACCAGGTTCACCAATTAAAACCGGATTATTCTTAGTACGACGAGATAAAACACGAGTAATACTACGAATCTCTTCATCACGACCAATAACAGGGTCAATTTTACCTGCTCTAACCGCTTCATTTATATTACGACCATATTTTTCTAAAACATTCTCATTTTCTTCATTTGGATTTTGATACATATTACCCATCTCCCTTCTTACACATACATATTATATAACACAAATTAGCACTTGTCAATATAGAGTGCTAATTATTTTGGAAAATATAATCCAGCATGTATTTACACCCTAGACTATATCAACAATAATCAAGCCAATATGTTTGAAAATTTCTATCAAAAGATATAAATTTTTCAAAATCGTTCAAGCCTCTAATCCGCTTAGTCCTTACGGACTAGTCACGCTCATCACGAGGCGGAACGCACCACTAGCGTCTGTACCACCTAGAGCATTGGCGCTGCTGAAGTGGAACACACCCGCATCAGTAGTATTGTGCCAGTTACCGCCGCGCACCAACCATGGATACGTCTCACTTACCATATTCCTAGCATCATTATACCAGCCTGCTGTCTCTGATAAACCATGACTGATACATTCTCCTCCATTACATGCTTGTGATGGGTCATTACTTGTGTATAAATTATAATATTTACTTTCCAATGTCAATGGATCACTAAATCCACTATTTGCAGCCATATTATTATAGTTAGCCATTACATACTCCCAAGCACCACCTGACATATCATAGATTCCATAGATTGTTCCTGTTGTACTGGCTCCTACTCCCTTTCCTGTCATTCCATCTTCTGTTCTTATATTATTATCATATGTATATTGACATCCATAATCTGTATTTCCATTACTTGGACTTCCATAACTACATCCTGTTATATATTGATCACTTTTATTTTGATATACTTCTTTATCAAGCTCAGAATAATTCTCATTTCCTAACTTTCCATATCTAGATTGACTAAGGTAACTAACCACAGCCCATTCATCATTTCTCATCGCATGAGAATTCATATTGGTACTAAAGCCATACCTATTACCTGCTGCACTTAACTTTAATCCTACTTGATAGATATTACTTACATTTATATTTCTCCAACTGGTTACATTTGGTTTTATCATCGGATCTAAACTTGTTGTATTACTTCCTCCATAACTTCCTGATGGATTACTACTACTTGTTTCAAACTTTCCTACCCATATTCCTGATAATTCAGTATCACCATATGTAAAGGCATCAGGGGTATACCAATTCTGTGGATTATCGGTATCTAAATATTTTGCACTTCCACTATCTTTCTCATCTACTCCTATAAACTTAATATCTATTTCTCCTGGTAAAGCTTGGGTTGGACTACTATTTAAATAAACTCCTCTTTTTCCATAATATGTTGAGCCATTTCCTGCTATAGTATAACTATATCTTGGTATCCATACCCACATTGTCTCTACATCATCCATATTTATCTCTGTTCCTACTGGGGCTGCTTGATACTCAGCTAATTTATCACTTCTTACTGTAATAGCATTAGCCCATATTCCCATTCCATAATTATACCAACCATTATCTATATCAGTCTTAACCCAGTTATATCCATCATGCTTAACTGCTATCATATTACTATCCATTTCTGGCTCATTAACTCCATCATTTCCTTGTTGAAACTCAAAGCCATCTACTTGTTGAGTTGCAAATGCCCTTAATTTTCCTAAGAACACTTTACCCATCGCTTCATTAGTTGCATTTATATTTAACCATACACGTAATTCTCCGTTAATTTCCTCATCTGCATCAATAGTACCATAACTTATAATAGATGAGTCAGATAAACTTCCTGTAAATGTTCTATCATCCATTTTAAGTTCATATCTTACATCTCTTGGATCTAATAAACTACAAGCTTCTCCACTTGTTGTTTTACAACTATCTATTAACTCTTCATCATCAACTAAAGATAATGTATAATATAGTTCAATATTACTTTCATTTCTCAAAGAAAAAGTATAAGCTTCTGTTTCTTTACCTTTACTATCATAAGTAGGGATTGCATTTACTAAATTTATTCCATTACTAGAAGAATCATCTAATACAATAGATATATCACCAACAGTTATTTGTACATTTCTTTCGCCTTCTACAGCAGTCCTAAGCCAAGCATAAGATAATCCTATTATTAATACAATTAATAAAACTATAACTACAATTATAATTATTTTCTTTTTCTTATTTTTCACAAAACATCACTCCCTAAGATATCTTAAACATAACGGATAATAATACTATCTTTTATAGTTTCATCTATCATAATAAAATTATACCACATTTTCGTCTATTTCCACAATAAATTTTATATCTATACCAAAAAATGGAAAAATTAAATTGGTGAAGAAATATGATCATTAAAAATTTAAGATATACAAGAGAAAATTTGGGTTTAAAACAAAAAGATTTAACTACTCTTTTTAATGTTACTTACTCTACTATTTCAGGATGGGAAACAGGTAAAGACACAATACCTCTAAAACAACTAATAAAGTATGCTAATAAATATAATTTTAGTTTAGATTACTTATTTGGCCTTACTAAGACAAATAAAGAATATCAGCCTTTAGAAATAGACTTAGATATAATTTCTACAAACTTAAGAGCTATTAGAAAGAAAAATAAAAAGACTCAGGAACAAATCGCTAAAGTCTTAAATACAAGTTCAGGAGGCTATGCTCATTATGAAAACTCTAGATATTTAATACCTACTAATTTTATTTATAGTCTTGCTCTTTACTATAAAGATTTTTCTATAGATAATGTCTTAGGTAGAAAAGAAATAAAAGAAAAAGTATATAACTAAATATATACTATTCACTAACAACACTAATTGCCGTTTGTAACATTACATCATTATCATAAGTTAATGTTTCTCCTTCTTGTAAAACATTTTCTACTCTATCAGTTGGTACAACACCTTTATCATTAACCCAATTACCTAGAGGTGTCAACCATTTCTGAACAGTATACTTAATAGTATCACCGCTATTTAAATCACTAGCTGATTGTACTGTTCCTTTACCATAAGAGTTAATACCTACAATATGAGAACCATAACTTTCTTTAAAAGCGCTAGCAAGTATTTCTGAAGCAGAAGCACTCTCATCATTAATAATTACACTAACTGGATAATCTCTACTAATACTCTTCTTAGTTCCATATATTTTCTCTTTTTCTTCTTTAGTTTGTAATTGATATAATACTTGTTTTTTATTTAAGAACAAACATAAAATACTTTTAACTTCTGATAAATAACCTCCAGGATTATCTCTAACATCAATAACTAAGCCTTCTATATTATTATTCTCTAATTTCTTTAAAGCTTGATTAAACTGTTTATAAACATTACTAGAAAATAAATCTATCTTAATATAACCAACTTTTTTACCATTATTTTCATAAATATCACTACTAACAACAGGAATATCCACAGTAGTTTTACTAACTTCAAAGCTTAATTCTTCATTATCTCTATTAATTGTTAATTTAACTGTATCTTTACTATCCTCTCCTGATATTAAAGAAACAACCTCATTTAAACTCATCCCATTAATATCGGTATCATTGACTTTAGTAATAACATCTCCAACTTTAATACCAACTTTACTAGCAGGACTATTATCAAAAACATTACCAACACTTACAACCCCATCTTTAAGCATTACTTCTATACCAATACCTTCATAATTACCTTCTAACTCTTGGTTAAAATCATCACTAGCTTCTCCACTAAAATAAGTAGCATAAGGATCATCTAAATAATTAATCATTCCTTGTATACCTGCATCAATAAGTTCTTCTTTATCAACGTCTTCATAATAATTATTAATTATATTATTATAAGTAGTAACTAATTCATCTAACTCATCATCACTAGAACTATCACCATCAAAAACTACAAAATTAACAATATTACCTAAAAGAAAACCAAACATAATAGCAATTATCATGATTATGATAACTTCAGAAAAATTAAAACCACTTCTTCTTTCTACAATTATCTCTCTAACATTACTATCATCTATTTCTTCTTCTACTTTTTCTTCTTTTATATCTTTATTCTTTTTAAACATTAGTATCACCCCGCTGTATCTATTCTATCATAAAAAAAAGAATATCTAAAGTAAAGATAGATCAATTTGATCTATCTTTACACTAACTATTCAAAATATTATTAATTTCACTAATATCAGTAATAACTTCACTAACTTTATGGTTATCAAACTTAAGTAATGTAGTTGCTTTTACTTTTAAGCTAAGAGCATCATCAGTTACTATATCCCCATCAGTTACATAACTACTATTCATACCATTAGATAAGTCAACACTATATAACTTAGTACCACTGCCATTTAACTGATAAGAACTAATTAGTGAACTAACGGTTGAATATTCATCACTAGAATCATAATAAATAACATAATACTCATCTTCACTTCTATTAAAAGATTCTCCTGCTAATATTTCATCATACTGAATAGCATTTTCTGTAACTTTATCTTCATCATTACTATCATTACTTAATATAAATGTAGTTAAAAAATACATACCTACTAATAAAACTGCTGCAACTACAATAATTATAATAGTTTTCTTAACTTCACTAGGAAGTCCCTTTTTATTATTTAAAAAATCTTTTTTCATATACATCATTACCTTTCGTCTTCTGTTTAATAATATAACATATATAAAAGGAAAAATAAACACTTTCGTGCTTATTTCATAGTAAGTAAAACACTTATTAAATTAGCATTTTCTCAAAAGTTCTCTCGTCATCATTTTCTAAATCATTTATTATATATTGTAACAAATAAGCTTGAGAATTATTATAATGGCAATCACTTTGAAATTTAAAACTTTTATTTAAACTAGATGTTCAAAACACAAAAGTTTAACTTTTTATATGTAAAATCAATTGTTTTCTATTTGTTTTGTCTCATTTAATAATTTGTCAAAGTCAGAAACATAATTCTTATCTTGAATAACTTTATATTTTGCATATCCGCTTTCTGCTTTTTCTACTGCCATTTTATGAGAAACATTGCCTTTACCCTCCAACACTTCATAATGAAATAATGTTAAAGCAGTTTCTACTTCTTTTTTCCAATCATTCATATACATAGGGATATTTCTCTCGGCATTATTTTCTGCAATGTCTAGAAATAAGTTTACTAAATTATTTAATTTTTTTATTTCTTTCTCATCTAAATAATTTTTAGCAATAGTAACATCAGACTTTAATATCTTACCATCAGGAGAATTCACCCATGTTGTAAGTCCCATATTCTCTTTTTTAGCATCTACTCTATTATAAACAATCTCAGATGCTGTTTGCCCTGTAATAGCAAAGTGAAACTTATTTTGAACTGTTTTATAAAATGTTATCGCCTCATCACTATTCTTATCATAATCAATAGAACACTCAGCAAAAATATCAGTAATTTTCTGGTAAAACATTCTTTCACTTGTACGAATTAATTTAATTCTCTCAAGTAACCTTTTAAAATATTCTTGATCAGTTCTTCTAGCTTTCATAAATCTTTCATCATTTAAAGCAAAGCCTTGAACCATATAATCTTTAATTATTTTATTAGCCCAAGTTCTAAATTTAATTGCTTTTTTAGAATTAACTCTAAAACCAATAGAAATAATCATATCAAGATTATAATATTTCGTATTATAAGTTTGTTTTCCCCCATTGCCCACATGTGCAATTTTTGCACATGTGCTATTCTCACTTAATTCATCATCTTTATAAATATTATTAATATGTCTAACAATACCACTTCTATCAATATTGAAAAGAGTTGCAAGTGCTTCGGTATTTAACCAAACATCCTCATTTTTTAAAAGCACTTCGACTTTTATGTTTCCATCTTCATCATTATAAAATAAAATATTATTTTCATTACCTATTAATTTCTCTTGCATTTTTCACCTCCTAAAAACTAGCCCTCTTTAATTTCAAAATCTAATAACTGATTACATACATCTTCATAAATATCCCTAGAATGTAAACAAGTATCAATTAAATATTGTTTATCATTATCATATCCTTTTAAACCTCGCATATAATAAGGCCTATCTTTATCTAGTATAATAAATGGCATAATATTATTTTTCAAACACTCTTTAAACATTATCATTCTTCCAACACGACCATTGCCATCTCCAAAAGGATGGATTCTCTCAAACCTAACGTGAAAATCAATTATATCTTCAATTGTTACTTTCTCTAATTTTAAATAATCAGTAAGTAACTCATCAATATCTTTTTCTGTCGTCTTAGAATCACTTGTTTTAATGACGTTTACTATTCCTATTATATTAGGAACAACTTTAAAGCCTCCCACATTATATCTTGGATCATCTTCATCACTAGTATTTCTCTTTAAAATTTTATTCATCTCTATCATCATTTCTTTTGAAAGAGGTTTATCTACATTATCTAACATATAATCAAATAACTTAAAATGATTTTTAGCTTCGATTAAATCGTCTAACTTAATTACGTCATCACTCTTTGGAATAAAACTAGAAGTATCAAATATTGCTTCTGTTTGGTCTTCTGTTAATCTACTTCCTTCTATCTTATTTGAATTATATGAAAAGTTAACTTGTGAAAAATGATAAATATTTCCTTTAAATTTTGATTGTTTCTACTTAATCAATTCATACTTAACTTTTGAAACTTTCACTTTTATCACTTCCCAATTTGAATATAGCATAAACAAAAGAAAAAATAAACACTTTCGTGCTTATTTCATAGTAGGTAAAACACTTATTGAATTAGCAATTTCAAGTAACTCATCTTGATTCATAACTTCACTAACTAAATAGTAATTAATACCTCCTGATGTAAAATTAATTGAATTATCACTTAATACTCCTAAGCTATCCATAAACATCACTGGTTCACCCATAGTTGGTATAACTGTAAATTCATCCATAGTTTTAACAGTTTCTTCTACAAGTAGAAAAGGTTTATCTCCAGTAAATGTAAGAATAACTCTATCTCCATCAGTCATATCAACTTTTTCTTCACTAGCAAGCTTTGTTCCTTCGGGTAGTACTAAAGGATAAATAGCATCATCAATTACACTAGTTTCTACCGCTTCTTCTTCTAAATTAATTGTACTCATTATCGCATCTATTTCAAAGTAATTATCTTTAAAACTAGGACTAAAATCAATATCTTTAACTTTTAAAGTCATATTAGGAACTTCGTCACTATCTAAAACAACCGCTTCTTCTAATTTTAAATTTTCATTAAAGGTTACTTTTTGTTTAACTAAATTTCTATTATTAGGATAATTAACATTACTAGTAAAGATATAGTTTTTATCATCTTTCTTAAAAGTTCTCTTATCATCATTTTCTAAATCACTTATTATAGATTGTAATAAATAAACTTGTGAATTATTATAAGGCCAATCACTTTGAAATTTAAAACTTTTATTTAAACTAGGTGTTAAAACATACACTCCATCATCATTCTTTAAAATAATTTGTTCATGATTATTAGAAGTATTAGTAAGTGTTATCTTATAATAATCATCTTTTTTATAAGCAGTTTCTACTTCATAGTTATATATATCATCATTATTTAGTACTTCAAGTGTTCCTGTCATTACATATCCTTTTCCAGCATTAACTTTTTTATCTAGATCCGACAAAATATCACTCTCACTATTTTTACCACATCCAGTAACTAAAAGGCAAACTAGAACTAACAAAACTAAGCTTAATTTTTTCAAAATTTCTCACCTCTTCACTTTCTCTAATTAATTATATTAAAAAAATTATGTTAATATTCATGAATAAAACAAAGTAAATTAGTTCATTATATAAATGTAATAAATTAGTGAGGAGGAATTTATGGAAACATTAAAAAAAATATGTTTAGTCCTAATTATAATAGGAGCAATAAACTGGGCATTTGTAGGTCTATTTGAACTAGACCTAGTAGCATCTATCTTTGGAGGTAGTGATGAACTTCTAGCAAGAATTGTTTATATTATAATAGGAATCGCTGGTCTAATTGATATTAGTATTCTATTTGACCGATTAGATCATCATGATTAAAAGAGATTCAGCAAAAAACTGAATCTCTTTTTAATTATTAGCAGTTATCCTAACTTTAACCTTCTTAGTCTTAGGAGTATAAGTTAATTTAACATCATCGCCTCTAACTTGAACTTCAACTTCATGTTCACCAACACCAAGTCCGTCAAGATCAACGTATGCATAAATTATAGAAGGATCTATATTATCTATAATCGATTTACTACCAGTGACAACTACTGTAACTCTACTATCCGCTTCTGAAAGCGCTTGAACACTATATTTAGACGTATCTAAATTCTCAGTTGCAATAGATATATTATTAATTTCTCTAGTAGTTGAGTCATCAAGTGTTACATTGACTGTAATTGTGTTTTCACTTATTTCTGTAACACCATTAGGACGTTTTAATGTAACAGTATATTCTTTATCATCTTCAAGTCCTGTAACATCAACTTCAACTTCTAAAGAATCAAGTTTATCAAGTGCTTCTTCACTACCATAAACAGTAACACTATCTATATTACTACTAAGTGATCTAATCGCTTTACCAAAAGCAAGCTCACCCTTTGGAACAATTTCAATAGGAAGTTCTTTGCTAGGAGATGAAATACTTACTTTAGCAGTAACAGTCTTAGGAACAATTTCCACATCTACTACTTTACCATCAGCATCATAAGCAACAAGAGGAACATCTTCAAGAGTTAACTCACCTGCTTCTTGAGTAGGGAAATTATCAACATCTACTAAAGCTCTAACTGTAGCAACTTCATCTAATTTATACTCAGCACCTTTAACAATAACTTCACTTCTTTCAAGCTCTACATTATCAATATTAAGTTTAGTATCTAAATCATCTTGATGTAATATATCATAAGTAAGTGACTTAGTTTCACTAACTTTATCATAAATTGTTACCGTAACAGTAGAAGGATCTATTCTATAGTCAATTGAACTTAACTGTTGTGTATATCTAAGAGTAACTCTATGTTGTCCTGGTTTAAGCCCTGTTAAATCAACTGTAACTTCACCACTAGGAGACTGCTTAGCTAAAAAGATATGTCTTTTTTGACCAACTAAAGTTATATCAACATCATCAGGCAATCCTTCAACAACATAAGCTTCTTCATTATATGTAGCTGTAACTGGTTGATTATATAATATTTCAGCATATTGATCAATCATTGTATTACCTTCACTATCAACAATAAAGAAGACAGCCAAAGCTAAAACCAAACTTATAACTATTAATGTCTGTTTCTTGCCAATAACTTTTTCAAGGCCTTTACTATTACTTTTATAAATATCTACAACTTTTAATATCAATTTAGTAATAGGGGTAATCAACCATTTATCAAAAAACGCTCCTATATGACGAAAAAATTTTCCAACACTTCTAATTATCTTCTTCATATATCTCTTCCTCTTCTAAATCTTCTTCATCATATTCATTATTAGTTTTAGGCTTTAATTCATTTATTAACATCATTCTAACATCATCTATTGATAAATTATAGAAAAGCTCTCCTTTAATAGCAACTGATAGACGTCCAGTCTCTTCAGAAACCACTAAAGCAATAGCATCAGTCTCTTCAGCAATACCAAGAGCTGCTCTATGTCTTGTACCTAGCCTTTTATTTATCTTTGTACTACTACTAGTAGGGAAAACTGCACCAGCACATGTTATTCTATCTCCTTGAATAATAACTCCTCCATCATGTAAAGGATTTCCTTCATAGAAAATAGCTATTAATAAATCACTAGATAAATCAGCATAAAGTTTTTTTGCTTTATCTATATAATTACCAAGACTAATATCTCTTTCTAAAACTATTAAAGCCCCAATCTTATTTTTTCTTAAATAATCCATCGCTTGCGTTAATTGATAAACTAAGTGTTCACGTTCATCGACAGTAAGCACTTTATGTCGTCCTAACAATTGATTCCTTCCAAGCTGTTCTAAAATATTTCTAATTTCCGGTTGAAAAATAACAATAAGTGCTAAAGGACCATACATAATAACATATTCAAGAAGTAAACCTACCGTAGTAAAACCACATAAATCACTAACAATCTTTAAGATTATAATGATTACTACTCCTTTAAATAAAAGAGTAAGCTTAACACTATTTCTAATATTTTTCAAAATTATATAAAACATCAACCATACAATTGATATATCGACAATTTTCCTTATAATTGTCAAAACACTAGTAACAGTAATAACCATAACATCTCTCCTAACTGTTTTCTTTAAACTGCATTATTATTTCCATTTTGATTAGTAGTTGGAATAACTACATTATTTGCGTTAGCATTAGTATTAACAACCTGAGGAATAACATTTGAAGTTTGAACTTGTTGAGCCATATTTGGTACCACTCCTACGTTAGGATTAACAACATTAGTAACAGGAGTAGGCTGATTAACAACAGTATTAACTGGTTGTACAGGCTGCATAACCACATTAGGCATTGCCACTGTAGTAGTTGTATTTACAGGTTGTGCAACTACTGCTTCATTAACAACCGGAATAGAAGCAGTATTAACAACTTCCCCAACTGGAGTAGCCACATTCTGAGGAGCAGTAACAGGAACACTTACTGGTTGAGAAACAACCGCCTGACTCACAACTCCCTGATTCTGAACAGGAGCAACTGTTTCAGGAATAGATGATAAAGTTGGCATACTAACAGTAGCACCTTGAACTGGAACCACATTAGGGTCACTTACTACCACTGCTTGTCCATTAACAGCTGTTGGATCTTGATTAACGGTAGCATATTTTTCTTTTTCTTTTTTATTCTTAATTCCTTTATCAGCTAAATAGCCAATACAAGCAAAAATCAATACAACACAAATTATTACCCAAACAATATATAAAGGGCCATCTAAAGTATCCCTAAAAAACTCAATTACAATATCCACAAGCACCACTGCCTTTCATCCTTTTATTCTTTCTTTATTATCATAACATGATGAGTTATCTTTTTCAACCAAAGAACCAGAATTTACAAAAGAAAAACAAATTATTTATGTAACTACATATAAATAGTGTCAATACTTTCACCATTAATAATGACACCTTTTTCTTATATTTTATAAGAAATAAAATCTAATTTCCATATAAATGAATTACTCTATAATTATTAGAATATACACCTAAATAAATCTTATTAAATCTATAGTCTTAGAATCTTTTAAGTGCTTCCTAGCCTCTTCATTTATATAATACCAATCACTGTTTAAAGCTATGTTATCAAAGTCTATGTTTCCAATAAACTTACCACTCTTTTTATCAAACATCGACAAAATTATTAAATTATTCATCTCTATTGCTTCTTTTTCTCACAAATATCTATTCTAATAAGTATTAAATTATAAGTAGTAATAAATTTCTTTATATTAGTATTATTAAACAATTAAATGGTGCCGGCTAAGGGACTCGAACCTTTGACCTACTCATTACGAATGAGTTGCTCTACCTACTGAGCTAAGCCGGCAAAAAACTTTACTAATATATTATAGCAAAGTTTTCTAAATTATGAAAGTTATTCAGTTCTAAGTGCAATAACAGGATCTTTCTTACTAGCCATTTTAGATGGAACAAATCCACTTAAAACTGTCAAAGTAACACTAATTATTAAAAGGACAATTGCATGTACAGGATTTAATTTAGCAACACTAGGTAAATCTGCTAAACTCTCAATTATAGAATTAATTGGGAATGTTAAAAGATAAGCAATAACAAGTCCTAAAACACCACTACATATGCCAATTATAAAGGTTTCAGCATTAAATACCCGTGTTATATCTTTTCCTCTTGCCCCTAAAGCCCTTAAAATACCAATTTCTTTAGTTCTTTCAAGTACAGAAATATAAGTAATAATTGCAATCATAATACAAGAAACTACAAGTGATATAGATGAAAAGGCAATCAAAACATAAGTAACTGCATCCATAATACTACCTGATAAAGTACTAATTAAAGAAGCATAATCAGTATACAAAACTTGATCAGTCTCATCCTTATCTTCATTATAATTATCTAAATAATCAACAATATAATCTTTAGTTTCAAAGTCTTTTGGATAAATATAAATAATAGATGGACTAACCTCTGCTCCCAACACTCCTAATATATTATCTTTTGTAACAGTAGAAGTTGTCTCATCAAAAGCTTGTCCTGTTAAAACATTATATTCAACACTCTTTTGTGTATTAACAATATCACTATCTTTATTCTTATTAATAACCTCATCTACTAAAGCTGAATTATAATAAATTCCTGACTGAGTCAAAGAACTCTTATCTTCCTTTCCCCTAATAATAGCAGCAACTCTAACTGTAATCGCATCACTACTATTATACATATCTTCATAATCTTTACTAGGCACAAAATAATTATTTATCTCTTCATAATATAAATCATTAGGTATTACTTTAAACTCTTTATTTAAGATATCATCAAAAGATATATTACTATTAGTATCAAAACCAAGTTGTTCCAAAGTACCACTGTCTAATTCATTTCTTGAATTAACTGCAATTACAACACTAGGAGCATCTTTATCTATTTTACCTACTAATATATCATAATTATCTTCTAACATACTCTTACCATTAACTTTATCGGCATATAAACTCCAACCCATAACACCTGTCATAGATGTAGTAGACATACTATAATTAGTACTAGTAGGAACCAAACTATAAGTACCATCAGCATTCTTTGTAACAACATTTAAAGTCGTGCCATACTCATAAGAAACAGCACTTACTTTATCTTGATCCATAGATTCTATATAATCTAAGTAATCATCACTTATTTTATTAAAATGCATCATTGTCTCTAAACTATTTTCTCTAGGATAAACAAGTTTTTTATCAGTATATTCTTTATGTTTATCTATATTATCAGCCATCTCTTGCATTGTCTGTTCATTAATAGAAATAGCTTGTGTACTAATAGTAATAGGCATCTGTGTCAAAGTATCCGCTTCATACTCATCAATTTTCTTTTGAAAGCCATTAGATAAAGAAAGTATCAAAGCAATACCAATTATTCCAATAGAAGCAGCAAAAGATGTTAAAAAAGTTCTTCCTTTCTTAGTTTTAATATTATTAAAAGAAAGTTTTAATGCTGAACTATATCCAAGCACAGTTTTCTTAATAGTTACTTTATCTTTAGAATTTTCTTTATCTTTAACTGGATTACTATCACTTAAAATCTTTCCATCTTTAAGTTCAATAATACGATTAGCATAATCCTCAGCAAGTTCTGGATTATGAGTAACCATAATAACTAATTTATCTTTAGCAATTTCTTTAATAAGATCCATTATCTGAAGACTTGTAACAGAATCAAGTGCCCCAGTAGGTTCATCAGCAAGTATAATCTCAGGATCATTAACTAAAGCCCTAGCAATAGCCACTCTTTGCATTTGTCCACCTGATAATTGATTAGGCTTTTTATGAGCATGATCTTTAAGCCCTACTCTATCTAATGCTTCTAATGCTTTAACTCTTCTATCTTTCTTTTTATAACCACTAAGTATTAAAGCCATTTCTACATTTTCTAAAACCGTAATATGACTAATCAAGTTATATGACTGAAAAATAAAGCCAACACAATTATTACGATAATAATCCCATTCTACATTCTTAAACTTCTTAGTACTTTTATTATTAATGATTAAGTCCCCACTATCGTATCTATCAAGACCTCCAAGAATATTCAAAAGAGTTGTTTTACCACTACCACTACTTCCTAAAATAGCAACAAACTCACATTTTCTAAACTTTAAACTAACATCTGATAAAGCATGTTGAACAAAATCCCCTGTCTTATAACTTTTATTTATCTTCTTTAATTCAAGCATAAATACCTCCTCTAAAATATATTATATACTATTCAAAATGATTTTTTACTATTTAATTATAATAAAAAGATATTGACTAAACAACATCTTTATTTACTTTTTATAATCTTTAACTAAAGCTTTAAAATTATTTTCATTTCTTTTCGAAATAGTTTTAGGTAAATATATATCATTACCATTTAAAGTAACTAATAATTCTGAAAGTTCATCTATTGCTTTAGATTTATCATACTTATTATCCCATATTCTATGAATAGTAGTTAAAAGATATAATCCTAAAAACTTATTACTAGATAACTCTAACTCCCCATTATCACTATCAAGAACATAGTAAGAATCATGAACTACATCTAAAATTTCAAATACTTTATGAGCTTCCCTCTTAGGTATTTTCATTAACTTATCACAGACAGCATTATGATTAACTCTAACTAAATCTTCACTATTCTCTAAGTATTCTTTATATATAAAAGGTGTAGAATTATCATTAAAAATCTTAGTAATATCTCTACTTAAAACATTATTTGCAAAAGTTTCAAGACCATTTTTATTATAATAATTAATATTTATTTCCTTAAACTCTTTCAATCTCTTAAAGGCACCCAATAAAGTTTTAAGATCAGTATTTTTTCTATAATTATCTAAATCTTGTTCATTATAAAGAGTATTTATATTAATAATAGAAGATGAAACTCTAACAGGACTAATTTTATTATTCTTAAAGAAAGTATAAGTAAACGTCATAGCAGGATAAATACCTCTAAATTCAAAATTAGGAAGTGTTAAATCACGTTTTTTCATTTCTTCATAAATTAAACTATCATCTTTAATAAAACTAGCAGTATCCAAAATATGAATATTTAAAACAACAGTACCTGTATAATCATAATCGACAGAAAAAGCAAAATTAGGAACCTTTTCAAACTTAAAAGCACTAGAAATATTAGAACCATCTCGCAAAGAAGAATTAATTACATCTAACATTTTATATTGTAAAGAAGAAAGTTCTAATTTCAAAGCTTCATTATCTTCAACTTCTTGTTTAACTTCTAAATTATTCATACTGTTAATAATAGAATCTACATCACTATAAACTTTTTCACTATCATTATAATTTTTAGAAGCAATATAATATTTAAAATCTACTAAAGAAACATTAAAATCTAGTTTCTCCTGTTCACTAAGCTTTAAGCCTAAATTAAAATTTAAATTAAGTAATTCTTTATAAAATGTTGGTTCTACATAAGGTAAACCTTGGTTAACTAATTTTAATTTATAATTTTTAATAAATCTATCCAATAAGAGAAAAACAAAATGTTTATCATTCTTCCTAGCTTCTAAAAAGATAGGAATAGATTCCATAAGATTCTTTATATAAATATAATTAGCATCATTATCTATAAGTCTTTCTAATATTTCATAATAAGAACTAGTATCATTTACTGGCTCTTCATAAATAATCGGTTTTAAGCTTTCAAATATCTTAGCCATTCGTTTAAGAAAAATAATTTCTGATTTAGCATACATTTCGTCTTTATTAATCGTTCTAATTTTATTTAAGACTACATCTCTACCTACAATAGACAAGTTTTCAAGCTCTTCATCAGTTAATCTTGTAACCTTAGATAATTTCTTCTCTACTTCAATAGGAAATACTGTTTCTAAAGCTATAGAATATTCATCAAAATACTTACTAGTCTTTAAGTCATATAATAATTCACTAAAATATTCAGTATCATAAATAGATAAAAAATGTAACATTTCTTCGTAAGGATTAATAGGACTAACATTGACTTTTTTAGTCTTAGGAAAGCTTACTTTTTTCTTATGGTTTCTAGAAACATTATCTTCTTTCTTAGCCTTTAATCTCTTTTTATAATTATCTTTATAAATAGATAATTTACTGTTTAATCTCTTTATATGATTAATAGACTTTTGATATTTCATTACCATTTTAATATCATTATTTTCACGATAAGGTTTTATCTTTTTAACTAAGTCATTAAACTCTTTTTTAAGATTTTTTCTAATCAAATATAACATTTCATAGTCAACAATATCATCATAAAGCCCTTTTTTATCATTTAACACTTCATCTAAATTAGCCATTACAAAATTAATATCTTCTTCTAGTTCTTCTTTTTTCATACTATTTCCCCCAACACATAATTACAACTTTAGTATAACACAAACCAAAAAGAAAAAAAGACTTTTTTAGTCTTTATCCATTCAAATCCATAAATTCCTGATTTAAAGTTTGATATTTATTAGATATTTTATTAGCAT
>CAMMBX010000015.1 GCA_946494345.1 uncultured Mycoplasmatota bacterium
TTTCTATTTCATATAGATTTTTAATCTTAAACATTTTCTCTGCTTTTTCACTACCAGCATCTGTTAGGGAAACACTAATTGTACTTTTACCTGTTTCATCGCAGATATAATCTTCTTCCTCTTTTAAAGACTTTGCGAATTTATCGGCATCTATATATAGGTTGGCACTATGTTGAGCTCCTCCTGATATGATTAATGGAGTTCTTGCTTCATCGATTAGAATAGAGTCAACCTCATCGACAATAGCAAAGTTTAGAGGACGTTGTACTCTATTCTCTTTTCTAATTACCATGTTATCTCTTAAGTAATCAAAACCAATTTCATTATTAGTAGAATATAATATATCACAGTTATAAGCTTCTTGTTTTTCTTTTGGAGACATATCTCTTGTATTAACACCTACAGTTAAACCAAGAAAACGATGTATTCCTCCCATCCAATCAGCATCACGAGTAGCAAGATACTCATTAACAGTAATAATATGAACTCCTTTTCCTTCTAGAGCATTAAGATAAGCAGGTAATACACAAGTTAGGGTTTTACCTTCACCTGTTTTCATCTCGGCAATATTACCATAATGAATTGCTAAGGCACCTAATACTTGAACATAGAAAGGTTTCTCTCCTATTACACGATAAGCTGCTTCTCTTGCAACAGCGAAAGCTTCAACTAAAATGTCTTCTAAAGTCTCGCCACTAGATAATATTTCTTTAAACTCTTCTGTTTTATGTTTTAATTCATCATCACTTAACTTAGACATCTCTTCATCAAGTGCAACTATTTTGTCAGCTTGTGCTGTAAACTTTTTTAACTCTTTATATTCATGGTCAAATAGTTTTCTAAATAATCCCATTATAAACATCTCCTTGCATAATGTATTTTATCAAAAAAAATAATTAATAAAAAGGTTTTAGAGGCATTTTCTTGATTTTTTCCTATTTTTATGCTATAATATGCACATATTTATATAAAAGGGGGAAAATTAATTATGGAAAATATAAGTAAGAGATTATTTTCATTAGCGATTGGAACTGTATGTACAGCTGGTCTTGCAATAGGTATTAATGCTGTTAAAGCTAAAATTAGTGATGTGGAAATGGAAAAGATTGCAAATTCTTATGTTTCTACTGATGATGATAATTTTACATTTGGGAATTTATATATTATTGAGTCAGATGATGACATAAACATTTGTGAAGTTAGGGATGTAGATATTGTTAATGAAGATGAACAAAAAACATTAGAAAACTTTGGTATTAAATATTATGATGATATTAGTAGTATACCTGATGATATTAAAAGTGAAATCGAACACTTTAACATAGCTAACTACGAAGATGAACAAAATGTTAGAGGGTGCTTTCTATCTCCTTCTATATATGGAGAAGGTTTAGAACTTTATGATACTATGGCGATGTGCTATGATATAGATAGTAAAAAATTAATTGAGCCATTTGATCTAAGTGATGATATTACTCTTGCTGAATGGGTATTACCAGAGTATAAATTATTATTTGGTGATAATACTTTTACTTATGATGAAGTTAAAGATCATGCTAAAACTTATTTAAAAAAATAAAGAATGATATTTTTCGTATCATTCTTCTTTTTTATTCAGCTTCTATTATACCATAGCCACCATTTTTTCTTTTATAAATCACTGCTTCTTTATCAGTGTCAACATTTTTAAATAAATAAAACTCATGACCTAGTAATTCTAGTTGAAGAATAGCTTCTTCTTCATCCATAGGTTTTACTTCTATTTTTTTTCGTTTGATAATATTATTTTCTTCATGTTCCTCTTCTTCGATATCTACAATACTAAAATCAATCTTTGTCTTAGCTTCTTTAGCTTTTATTTTAGTCTTATTTTTTCTTATTTGACGTTCTATAACATCTATAGCTTTATCTACTGATGCATAGAAATCATCCTGTGTTTCCTCAGATCTAATAATAAAATTGCGAAGCGGAATTGTAATTTCAATGGTTTGCATATGTCCTTTAACTTTTACTACTACATTAGCACGAACTTCACTACTATTTTCTAGATATTTTTCTATCCTTTTTAATTTTTCCTTAATGTAGTCTTTCATAGCTTTTGTTACTTCAATTTTGTCACCACGAATAATTATTTCCATATTATCACCTTCCTTAGCATTAATATACCACAAAAGGAGCAAAAAACCAACTATTTTGCTAAAGCTGGTTCTTTTATTGGTGTTACGTCGACTGCTTGGTATCCCTTGCTAGTTTCAAGTAATGTAAATTCTACATATTGACCTTCAGCTAATGTCTTATAACCGTCACAATTAATAGTTGAATAATGAACGAAAATATCTTCGTTTTCTTTGTATTCAATAAAGCCATACCCTTTTTCATTATTGAACCATTTTACTCTTCCAATCACTAGGCTCACCTCCACATCTTTTATTCCTTCTTAGGTGGCTACTTCTTTTTCAAACGATGTGCTTCTATTATAGCAACGTGAATTTGATTATCTATATATTTGCCGTCAATTGTTGTTTTGAGTCCTTAAAGTGTTTATTCCATGTAGAATTATGTCAAAATTACAGTAAAAAGTTATAGTAATTCTTTTTAAGGTATTTTGAAAGTTTTTTAGTCGTTGTGGAGTATAATGCTTTTAGCATAGGAGGAAGTATGAAAGAAGTATTTTTAAATCATACTATAAACTTTATTGCTAATAACAAAGGAAGTCTAAATGAAGAGGAAAAAGAAAAATTGTCATATGGCTTGGAAGGGCTATATATGACAATAACGAAGATGATAATAATTTTCCTAATTGCTCTTTTACTAGGATTTTTAAAAGAATTTATTATTACCTTAATATTCTTTAACATTATTAGATATCCTGGTTTTGGTTTTCATGCAACTAAGTCTATAGATTGTTTAATTTCAAGTACAATTTTAATTTTAGGTCTACCATATTTATTTGTAAATGTAGATGTTGGGCTTATTGTTAAGATTATTCTATGTTTAGTTTCAATTATAATGTTTATAATTTGGGCTCCTGCTGATACTTACAAAAGACCATTAACAAACAAGAAAAAAAGAATGATAAGAAAAGTATGTGCTTGTAGTTTAGCCATTATATATAGCATTGTAATTATTGCTTTTAATGGTAGTTTGATTAGTAACTTATTATTAGCAGCATTACTTATTGAAACTATTTTGATATCTCCTATTTTATATATAATATTTAGGGAACCATATCAAAATTATAAGAAGGTTTAAACATTTTATGTTTAAATAAATAGTAGTAAAGAAAGGGTGAGCTGAAAGATGAAAAAAAGAATGGCTAAAGTTCTAGCAGCTGTTGCTATGTTAGCTACTGCTGGTGCTAGTGTTGGATGTATGTTTTGGTTTGCAGAAGAACCTAAAGCACTAAAAAATATGGACTAAAAAATTCGTTATTTAACGGATTTTTTTATTACTATTTTTTGAATAAAATATTCATTTAAAAACATTTGTTCTGATTCTAACCATTTTGTTTTATTCAATACTTTATTAACATAATATAATCCTTTACCATGATTTTTTCCTTTAGTAGTAAAACCTTTCTTACGCATATTCTTTAAAGGCACCATTTCTTTATATGTATTTGAAATAACAAAATTAATATTATTATCTAAAACGTATATTTCTAAGGTTACTATTTTTTTTAAGGAGGTATTGGCAGCATCAATAGCATTATCTAAATATATACCTATTAAAATGCTTAATTGTTTTAACTCATTTTCTGATAGCTTCTTTAAAAGAGGTGTTACTTTATTACTGACATCAATTATCATTTTAACACCATGCTTTTTAGCTACGGCAATTTTATAATATAGTAGACCTTTTAAGCCTCCCTTGGGAATATATTTTAAGATTTCTATATACTGCTCATCAACTACTATATTCACTTTTAACATTTCGTCTATTTTCTGCATTATTTGTTTCTTTTCAGTCATGCCTCTTATTATTGATAAGTTATTCTTAAATTCATGTCTATGCAATTGTTCATCATCTATCCAATCTTCAAAGTTTTGAACATATTCGAATAGAACATTATATTCATTATTAAGAGTGTTGTATTTATTATGTTCTTCTATAAAAAAGTAATATAATATAATAAAAGTTAATATACTTACAATCGTTATAGCATATGGAACATTTAATTTAAATATTGTTGTAACATTATAATATAAAATACCAATAATTATTACACTTAAGATAGCATATATCAATTTTGGTAAATACTCATTTTCATCTGTCTTAGCACAAAATTTTGTTATTCTTTTTGAAATAAAATTTAATTTTGACAGTAGTATTGTAATGATACCTATACTTATATTATTTATTAAAATTATATTAGCAGTCATTCTTAAAACTTCTTTTGATATGAATAACATTTCTATTGATGTTACTAATAAATCTAATGCTGCTATAAATAGCATAAAAATACTGCTAACGGTGATAGCTTTTACAGGAGTAATATTAAATATTCTTTTAAAAACTATAAACATAACTATGAAAGAAACTAAAGATATTAATATATTATATTTTTCTTCATAAAATGTGCATAATGGTATAGCAATAATAGCTGTATAAAGTAAATTTTCTAGTTTAAATAGTTTTGTTTTTTTCCCTAGAAAGTTTCTAACAGTATAAAATGCTGTGATAGACATAACTAATGCACCGATAATTTTAGCGATTATTAGTGACATACTCAATCAACTCCTTTTTACCTGCTCTAGATATTAAATTAGTACTCATACCATTAACAAATAAAACTTCGTTTTCTTTAGTATTATAAGTACTTATTTTATCTATATTTAAAATCATACTTTTATGAACTTTTAAAAATCTCTTATCTAATTGTTTAGAAAGAGCATTTAACGTAAATGGTGCTTTAAAGGTTCCGTAGCTAGCATGAATTATACATCTTTTACTATCTTGTTCTTTTTCAATAAAAATGATATCTTTAAGTTCAATTTTATATAAAGTATAATTATATTCATAACTAAGACATTTTTCTCTACTATTATATTGTTTATATATTATCTTTAAAGTTTCTTTTAACTTAGATTTACAATTGTCAAACTTACTTATAAAATCTAACAAATACAATCTATTAGATAAAGCTTCATAACGATACTCTGCAAATGCTGTTACGATTATAATAATAGAGTTCCAATCATCAAGTTCCTCTCTTATGAATCTAGCTGCATCTAGTCCGGAACCATTTTTAGTTTTAATATCAAAGAAATAGACTTTAAAGCCTAATTCTTTTCTAGCAAGAGTTTCAAAGTCTTTTTCATAATTTTCACACTCATATTTCTTATACTCAGCATCATAATTCATCATAAACTTATCAATCTCATCAATTATTAGTTTTCTAAATTCCAACTCATCATCACATATAATAAAATTTAACACTACTACCTCCTCCTTTTATACTACACACACCTTTAAATTTTACCATATATTTCCAGTTTATAGGAATTTTGTCAAAAAAAAATAGTAGTTATTTAACCCTATTTTTACTTTTTTTAGACTTTGGTTCTTTTTTTATAACTTCTCCTACTTTTTCAATAATGTTATCTGTTACTTCCTTATTTTTTTTGGAAATAACTGTTGTTCTTAAAACAAACCACACAACAATAATAAATATAATTATATACAAGATTTTACCCATAAATGGATCTTTTAAAGAGTAGAATATTGAAGCGAAAGCGAAAAGAATATTAAAGCCATATATAATTAATACCGTTGTTCTTTGAGAAAAGTTCATTCCTAATAATTGATGGTGAATATGTTCTTTATCAGGAGTGAATGGAGCTTGATGTTTTAGAAGTCTTCTTATTATTGCAAATAATGTATCTAATATTGGGATACCTAAAATCATAAGTGGAACAAATAAACTAGTTAGTGCAGGCCCTTTGAACTCTAATAAGGTAATTACTGCTATCATAAATCCTAAATACATAGCACAATCACCACAGAATATTTTAGCTGGATAGAAATTGTGTAGTAAAAATCCTAATGTTGCGCCTAACATAATAAATGTTAAGATCATGACTAAACTACCACTACGGCCTTGAAAGAAACCTATAATACCAATTGTTAAGAAAAAGATACTACTAATTCCACCACTTAAGCCATCTAAACCATCAATTAAATTTATAATATTAACGCATGCTACTATAAAGATTATTGTTAAAGGATAAGATAATATTCCAAAGTTTAAAGTATAACCAAAAGCTGTTATGTTATTTAAAAGAAATCCTCCATAAAACACAAGAATAGAGGCTGCTATTATTTGACCTATTAGTTTTGTCCTCGCTCTGATAGACTTAATATCATCAGCTATTCCCGTTAGTATTATTATAAAGCTTCCAATTAATATAGAATTCATTTGAACACTTTCAGTCCCAAATAACATATAACCAATTAAAAAGGCTAAAAATATGCCTACACCGCCAAGCTTAGGTATAGCTTTAGTATGAATATGACGATGGCCTTCATCACTTCTTGGAACATCTATAGCACCTATATGTTTTGCTATTTTTTTCATAAAAGGCATTATTAATGCGGAACATAAAAACGTAGTTATAACTATTTTTAGAGTTTCTATTATTTCTGGGTTCATAATTTTTCCTCTTTTCTAAAACAATTATAACAAGTTAGATAGATTTTTACAACAAAAGAAAAACTAAAGACATTGCTTTAGTTATCTTCCAATAATTTAATGTTATCAAGTAATACACCAGTTCCTTCGACAACACAAGTTAGAGGGCTATCAGCGATTAATACTGGCACTTTTAATTCCTTTTTTAAAACTTCATTTAAACCTTTAAGCATTGAACCTCCCCCAGTTAAAATTATACCTTTATCCACAATATCTGCGGATAATTCTGGAGGAGTTTGTTCCAAAACATTTGTTGCTGCTTTTACAATTTTATAAATTGACTCATGTAGGGCTTGTTCTGTTTCTACTTCGTTTATTTCAATTGTATTAGGAAGACCTGTTACTAAGTCTCTTCCTCTTACTTCTAATTTATTCTTTTTATCTGGTTCATAAAGGTTTGCAAATTCTATTTTTATATCTTCGGCGGTCTTTTCTCCTATTAATAATTTGTATTTTTCTTTAATATATTTAACAATATCTTGGTCAAAAACATTTCCGGCAATACGAACTGAAGAGCTACTAACTATATCATTTAAAGAAAGAATTGCTATATCTGTTGTTCCTCCTCCAATATCAATTACCATATTAGCACTTGGTTTAGATATATCCATTCCTGCTCCTATAGCAGCTACTTTAGGCTCTTCTTCTAGGAATACTTTTCTTGCTCCTGTACGTTCTGCTGCTTCTTTAATAGCATTCTTTTCAACAGGAGTTACATTAGTTGGACAACATATTAAGATTCTAGGCCTTGACAAAAAGTTTCTAGCATGTATTTTTCTAATAAAATAGTCTAGCATTATTTCTGTAATCTCAAAATCAGCTATTACACCATCTTTCATAGGCTTAATAGCTTTTACTTTTTCAGGAGTTCTGCCTAGCATTTCACTTGCTTCTTTTCCTACAGCGACTACTTTCTTATTATCGGTATCTATCGCTACAACACTAGGTTCATTTAATACTATTCCTTCTCCTTTTATATAAATTAAAACATTTGCAGTTCCTAAATCAATACCAATATCTTTTGATAACATCTTATCACGTCCTTTTACTGTTAATATTTTAGCAAAAATATAAGCTATTGTAAATTCTTTTTGTTAGAAAAAAAACGGTTATTACTCCGTTTCTTCATTAGTGTTAGTATTTTCCTCGGTTTGTTCTTCTTCAGTGTTCTCAGTTGTTGTAGTTGAGCTTTCTGTATCACTAATTACTTGATCAAAATATTTACTAGGATCTACTACTTCACCTGATTTATATAGTTCAAAATGCAAATGATTTCCTAGGTCTTGATCAATCGTATTAGTGCCACTTTTACCAATAACTTGACCTTGAGTAACTGTATCGTTTTTCTTTACTGATACTTCACTTAAACTTTGATAACTACTAATGAAGTCATTATCATGTTTTATTTCTACAACTGTTCCAAGAAGTTCATCTTCTCTTACATCAACTACTGTGCCATCTAAAACTGCTACTACATCAAAGGTATCAGTTTGTCCAAAGTCTATTCCTGAATTTTGAATATAAGTGTTTTCATGATAAAGAATAGATTTTTCTTGATTTTCGGCTTCAGCTTGATAATCATAGAAGTATTTAAGTGTTTGTACTCCTTCGGCTGTATATGGTCTTATCATTTTTACTTCTTCTTTAATTACTTCTTTATCTTCTTCTTGGTCATCGATTATTGATGAGTTAACATATTCTATGTCTTCTTCTTCTTTATTATTCACCTGCATATTTTGACTAACAAAGAAAGCACCCATTCCAGTAAGTGAAAAAGCAATTAAATAAGCACCGATAATAACACCTTTTTTTAATCTTAATTTTTTCATTATCCACCACCTCATTAAGAGTTTTAACGAAAATGAAAAAATTATACTTTAAATTTTATTTTTTAAAAAATTATAGCGGATTCATAAAGATCGTAAATACAGTTTGTTACAAGATAAATTAAAGATAATGCTAAAAAGAAATAAAAGACTCTTGCTTGCCAAATTTTATTCTTTTTAAAAATAGTATTAATATTAATAGAGTCTAAACTCCAAATTACAACAATGGTAACTATTAAGTATAAAAAATATTTAACGCTCATGTTTTGCCTCATATTCTGTTATTTTATTTACTCTTCTGATGTGTCTTTCCTCATTTGAAAAAGGTGTTGTTATAAAATCTATAACTAAGTTGTAAGCATCATTAAAGTTCATTTTTTCATTTAAGCATATAACATTAGCATCATTATCATTTCTTGTTTCTTTTACATCTTCTTTAGTAAGAACACGTGCTGCACGTACTCCTTTAACTTTATTACAAGCAATAGAAATGCCAATACCACTGCCACAAATTGCGATACCAAACTCTATTTCTTTATTTTTTATGGCTTCTCCTAATTTAAAAGCATAATCAGGATAGTCAACTGATTCTTGAGAAACTGTTCCATAATCTATAATCTCATAATCTTTTTTTAGTTTTTCTAAAAGCTCTACTTTTAGATTGTAACCACGATGGTCATTAGTTATACCTAATTTCATTTTTTTAACCTCCTTAAAGCTATAGTACCTCCCATTACTTGATTCAAATGAGAGTAATCTATATAGTCATTATGTATTTGCAATTTCATTTTATAATTTAGTTCTTCTAATTCTGTTATATTTTTAGGTAACATATCAAAATATACTGGCTCTACTTTAATACTTCTTTTTAGGACATATATTTTATTTGTGCTTATATTCTCTAATATAGGTCGATATTTTAAATAAAGCTCCCCCTTTTTGATTAAGGTTGCAGAAAAATCACAAATAATATCAGTTTTAGTGTGGTACTCTTTTATTATTTCATGTAGTAAAACTAAATCTCCGGCAAAGAAATCCTTATCATTACTGGTATTTTTTGTTTCTTCTATTAATATGGCTTCATATATTTTATTTATACTTTCACCATACATTCTTTCTGTTATTTGCTTGGCTATTCTATTAGTTTTTAAATTTGCTATTTCTTTTACATATTCTTCATATAAATTATAGTCATTTAAAAATAGAATTTCATTTAATGTTAAGTTATACATTTTTATCCCCTACTTTAGTATAACACAATTTAAAAGAAAAAGAAGCTTTTAAGCTTCTTCTGTATCTTTTTTATTAAAACCATATTTCTTATTAAACTTTTCTACTTGACCTGCTTTAGATGCTCTTCCTTGTTTTCCTGTATAGAATGGATGACATTGTGAACATACTTCAACACTAATTTCATCTTTATTAGACATAACATCAAATGTTGCACCACAAGCACAAGTTACTTTACATGGTCTATAGTTTGCTGGATTGTTTTTTGCCATTTTTCTTCTCTCCTTTCGCCATGATAATTTTTTATCATAGAAATTATCCCCTTAAGGAACTAATTCGCTACTTAATATATCAAATTATTTAAGATTTGACAAGGTTTTTAATTGATTTTCATACCTAAAAATCAAATCTAAAGTAGTATTTACGAAAAATTAGTAACTAATTTATTACATTTTTATCTTGCTATCAAGAAGTCAATATGATACTATTAACTTAGGAACATTTAATAGTTGGGTGAAGCCAAACTCTATAAACGAGGGAAGTATTACAATGAACAAGAAAGAATTTTTAATTTTTTCTTTAGTAATTTTAATCTTCCTTTTACTATTCTTACTGTTTATAGTATTAAAATAAAAGAAAGTCACCTAACTCACAACGTGGATTAGGTGGTTTAACAATTATATGTTGGCTCACTCAATACTGTAATATTAAGTGTTCCTCATTTTTTATTGTATGTAAATTTCTTTTACATATTCTTCTTATCACATAAGTATCTTTTTAACAAGAGTGTTTTCACTAGAATTTAATCTATAGATAATTCTCTATTATTTTTGTTGCAATCATTTGATAAGCTTCTGTTGTTGGATAGATGTTAGTAGGATTATCTATGTAGTTTTTATTTCTTTTAAATAGATTATAAATGTCTAAATACTCTATATCATAAGTTTTACAAAGAGTTTTAGTTTTGGTTATTAAATAAGTATAGAGTCTTTCTGTAGTTAAACTTTCCTCTTCTAAGGGATTATAATAACCTATAAAGATTATATCTTCTTTAGCATATTTTCTTAACTCTTTAAAAAGAGCATCTAATTCTTCAATAGTTTTATCTACTAAAGTAGTTATTTCTTTGTTAGAGAGGTTTTCCACACTAACTGTGGATAAAGTTAAACTTGTTAGAATATCATCCATTCCTACTGATAAGGTTACTAAATCAGCTTCACGAAGACATTTTTTTAAAGATAAAGTTTCACCATCTTTTGTTATAGTCCAATTTGTTTCTAATTTATTTTTTAAATCTACTATTCTTGTGCCACTTGTAGAAAAATAGTTATTATAGCTTTTTAGTAAGTCTTTATCTTTAAGATAATTAGATATATAGTTACTATAACCATAGTTAGTGTTACCATTGGAGTCTATTCCAACACTTAGAGAATCTCCTATTGCTACATAAGTTATTTTATCAGTATGATTAAAGTAATAGATTGTATATACTAAAAAAGAGATGATTAAAAGACAAAGTATTTTTTTCATTTTTACCTCCAAAAAAAGACTAGAGTCATATATTATAATTATATTTCTCTAGTCTCTTTTTAATGCTTCTATATGTCTTTTAATTCAAGATTTGCTCCTACTCCTAGGAGTTTTTCAACAATATTTTCATAACCTCTTAAGATGTGTTCAACATTAGTAATTCTAGTTGTACCACTTGCCATTAAACCAGCGATTACAAGCGATGCTCCGGCTCTAAGGTCTGTTGCAACTACATCTGTTCCTGTTAGTTTAGTTGGACCAATAATAGTTGAAGTTTGATTTTTTACTCTTATATCAGCACCCATTTGATTAAGGTATGGAATATGCATAAATCTATTTTCATAGATTGTTTCTTCTATTTTACTTCTGCCATTGCACATAGTAAGAAGTGGGGTCAAAGGTTGTTGAAGATCTGTGGCAAAACCTGGATAAGTTTGGGTTTTGACATTTACTGGTTTATAGTCTTTACCACTACTTACAATTATATAATCGGCACCAATATCTAAGAATACTCCCATTTCTTCTAGTTTACTAGTTAAAGCTTCGATATGTTCTGGAATAATATTAGATATTTTTAAATTATTGCCAATAGCTGCACCAAGGATTACATATGTTCCTGCTTCTATTCTATCAGGTATTACTTCATGAAAGCATTTGCCAAGTCGCTCTACACCAGTAATTTCAATATTACTCGTCCCTGCTCCTCTTATTTTAGCACCCATATTATTAAGTAGAGTGGCAACATTAACTATTTCAGGCTCTTTAGCAGCATTATCAATAATAGTTGTACCTTTAGCAAGAACTGCGGCAAGCATAATATTAATTGTTGCTCCAACACTTGCAAAGTCTAGATAGATATTAGCCCCCTTTAACTCTTTTGCTTCTACTGTATAGATATTATCTTTATTAGTTACGGTTGCCCCCAAAGCTTCAAAGCCTTTTAAATGAAGGTTTATTGGTCTTGCTCCTATTGAACAACCTCCAGGTAGAGCCATAGTTACTTTTTTATACTTTCCAAGCATGGCTCCCATAAAGTAGTAGGAAGCTCTTAATTTTTTAGTATATATACTAGGTATTTCTTTAATTTCCATTTTCGATGGATTAATAACAAGACTTTCTGTCGCTCTTTTAACATCGACATTTAAAAATTCTAATATTTCACATAATGCAGCAGTATCAGTAATATCAGGAACATTACATATCGTTACTTCTTCACTTGAAAGAATCGCTGCAGGTATTAATGCTACCACACTATTTTTAGCCCCACTTATTCTTATTGTTCCAGAAAGAGGATTTCCTCCTTTTATTTCAAGCATTTTCATTGTTAATCACACACTTTCTATTATATTATATTATTTTCTTAATTTTTGGAACTAATATGATTTGGGTTAAAAACATCTACAAGCTCATTAATTTTATCTTTCATAGACATCTCTCCACTACCGATTACTTTCCTTGGGTCATAAACACTAGGATTTGTATTAATGAAATCAACAACAGCTTTATGCCAAGTCACTTGTAATTCTGTATTTATATTTATTTTGCTAATACCACAATCTATTGCTTTTTTTATCATATCATAAGGGATACCTGTTCCTCCATGTAATACTAAAGGAATAGATAAAGCCTCATTAATCTCTTTCATTCTATCAAAGTCAAGATTAGGTTCACCTTTATATAGTCCATGAACAGAACCTAAAGCAGGAGCGATAGCATCTATTCCTGTTTTAGCAAGTTCTATACAATCTTCTAGAGTTGCTCTAAAGACATCCCCATAAACATTATCTTCAGTACCACCTACATGGCCTACCTCTGCTTCTACTGATACTCCTTTAGGATGAGCATAGTCTACTACTTCTTTAGTTATTTTCTTGTTTGTTTCCAAGTCGTATTTACTAGCATCTATCATAACACTAGAGAATCCGGCATCTATCGCTTCTTTACAAACTTCAAAACTACTTCCATGGTCTAGGTGTAGGCAAACGGGAATAGTTATATTTAAGTCTTTGATTAGTCCTTCTACCATACATTTTACAGTATAAAAACCGCCCATGTATTTTTTAGCGCCTTCACTAACTCCTAATATTACGGGAAGATTTTCTTCTTGCATCTTCTCTAAAATATATTTAGTCCACTCTAAATTATTTATATTAAAATGTGGAACAGCATATTTATTCTTTTTGGCATTTTTTAACATTTCATTAAAATTTACTAACACTATTATCACCTTCATATATATAATAATGCATGTATCTAATATTTGTCAAAAGAAAAAGAAGTGTTATTTAACTTCTTTTACAAATGGGCTTACAATATGAAATCTTAATGGAAGTATTTCTTTTTTCATAATTTCTTCCATTTCTTCATCTGTAATTATTCTTTTTCTCATAATACTTCACCCAGTCTTATTTTTTACAATTTTTTTCTTTTTATTCAAAGAAATAAGTAAGTGCTAGTATAAATAATAAAATACTTCCGATTATATTTGCAACTTTGCCAAATTTTAAAGTTAAAAATTTACCAATATTAAGTCCTAGAAAGGTAAAGATTAAACTTGTTATTGCAAAGATTGCTCCTGCTAAATAGATATTTTCGTTATGAGTTCCTAGGGCAATTCCCACAGAGAAACTGTCTATACTTACACTAAAACCGAATAGAAAGGCATTTGCTAAACTTTTAAAATCTTTTTTCTCTTCATCTAATTCTTTTATATTAAGTAGCATCTCAATACTTAAAACAGTAAAGATTATTCCTACTAAAATATCGGGATTACTTATTATATGATGAACAATAAATAGTCCTAATATACTTCCTAAAAGGGGCATAAAAAAGTGAAATACTCCTACTGTTATACTTAAAAAGTTTTTAATTTTATTAGATAGATTTAAGGTTCCATAGACAATAGATAAAGAAAAGGCATCCATACTTAGACCTATCGCTAGTATTATTAACTCTAAAATATCCAAAGTAATCACCTATCAAATTTTATTCAGATAGGTAGATATTTATTATAAGTATTTATCTATCATTTCTTTAACAAATGATTTATATTCTACTTCATCAGTATTATTATCCTCTCCTTCCATTAAACATAAAGGAGGAAATAAAACACACCACCAATTTTCACCATTTCCACTTCCAAGTGTTACGACTAGTGACTCATAATAACCTTCTTCATAGATAACTCCTTTATAGTTTTTCTCTGGGAAATAATTGATACCATAGTTTACTTTATAGCTCGTATTTATCTTATTAGTTAGAAGTGTTCTTTCTACTAAAGATTCAAAATGACTTTGATTTTCTTTTAAAATAGTTCTTGTCTCATCAATTGAAGTACTGTTTTTTAAAAGCTTATCTAAATCATCTTCTAAAGCATCTTTAACAATAGTTTTCGCTTCTTGGTCTTCTTTAGTATTTGATTCTGCTATTACTCTAAATCTTATCGCTTCATCAGGTATTACTATCTCATCACTTTCTTTATTTAAATTAGGTATAAATACTAAGATTAAACTTGCTAAGATTAAATATTTTTTCATATAAAAATATCACCCTTTCTACACTTAATTAATGAGTGATATTTTAAATTTTTAATCAATATTTTTTTCGACAAAAAGCATTCTATCTTTAGCACTTAAATCTTTTTTGATAGTTACTCTACTATTAGGAATAGTCTCTTTGATTAATTCTTTTAATTTTTCTCCTTCAAGATATCCTATTTCAAAGGCAATTAAATAATCATCTTTTAGGTATTTATTAATATATTTTAAAATACTTCTATAACAGTCTAGTCCATCGCTTCCTCCATATAGGGCAATGGCTGGTTCATTGTTTTTAACTATTTCTTCTATTTCTTCATCAGTCATAATATATGGGGGATTTGAGACTATAACATCATATTTAGATAGAGGAACATTACTAAACCAGTCACTTTTTATAAAGTTAACATCTAGTCCTAGAGTTTTAGCATTAGATTCTGCTACTTTCAAAGCATCTTTGCTAATATCAACTAAAGTTACTAAAGAATTAGGAAAGAAATGTTTTAAAGTTAGTCCGATGACACCACTACCACATCCTAAATCTAAGATTTTCGGATTTATTATGTTTTTCTTTTCAAGATAGTTTTTAATATTTTCAACTAACTCTTCTGTCTCAAAACGGGGTATTAACACATTTTCATTAACTTTAAACTTTAAGCCATAGAAATTAACATGACCTATTACGTATTGAATAGGTCTATTTTCACTTAAAGCTTTTAAAGATTTTTTATAAAGATTAACCTTATCTTCTTCAACTATTTTATCTAAGATAGTTAATAGTTCTAGAGGATTAACTTCTAAAAGTATTGCAAGTAACATTTTAGCATGAGTACTACTGGTATATTTTTTTCCTAAGACTATTAACTCTTCAACTGTCATTCTTCTTCTCCTGCTAGTTTTCTTCTTTGGTCTTCCATAGTTAAAGCTTCTATTATCTCATCTAAATCTCCATTCATAACTCTATCTAAGTTATTAGTAGTAAAGCCAATTCTATGGTCTGTTACTCTATTTTGTGGATAGTTATATGTTCTTATTTTTTCGGCTCTATCTCCTGTACCGATTTTATTACGACGAGATTCACCTAATTCTTCTTCTTGACGTCTTAATTCTTGTTCATAAAGTCTTGCTTTTAATACTTTCATTGCCTGCTCTTTATTTTGAATTTGACTTCTTTCATTTTGACAAGTAACTACAGTATTTGTTGGTAAGTGAGTGATACGAACAGCACTATCTGTAGTATTTACTCCTTGTCCTCCACAACCTGATGAACGATAAATATCTATTCTAAGGTCTTGAGGATTTATTTCAATATTAACATCTTCTGCTTCCGGCATTACAAGTACTGTTGCAGTTGAAGTTTGAATTCTTCCATTACTCTCAGTAACAGGTATTCTTTGAACTCTATGAGAACCACTTTCATACTTAAGCTTTGAGTAAGCGCCATTACCTTTAACCATGAATTCTACTTGACTAAAGCCTCCTGCTGTTCCTTCTTCAGCATTGATTAACTCTGTTTTAAAACCTACTTTATCAGCATATTTAGAATACATTCTATAAAGGTCACCTGCAAAGATATTAGCTTCATCTCCTCCAGCTGCTCCTCTTATTTCGACAATAACGTTTTTATTATCGTTAGGGTCTTTTGGTATTAAAAGTATTTCTAAATCATGTTCTAACTTTTCTTTCTTTACTTCTAAGTCTTTTAACTCTTCTTTAGCGATATCTTTCAATTCATCATCTTTTAACATTTCTTTAGTCTCAGGAATAGCTTCAAGTACTTTCTTATATTCACGATAAACTGTAACTGTCTCTTCTAAATCAGACATTTCTTTTGATAATTCTCTTGTTTTATTAATATCTTTTAGAACTTCTTCACTCATTAGTTCTTGTTGTAAGTCCATATATTTCTTTTCAGTAGCTT
>CAMMBX010000016.1 GCA_946494345.1 uncultured Mycoplasmatota bacterium
TTAGATTTATGAATAGTCATAATCTTAACACTATTACTATCTTCTTTACTAATAGATAGTTTTATTTCTAGTTTTTCATTATTAATTTTTTCTAAGCAATCACATACATCAAGAATAGTAAAATTACTATTTTCAAGATTTGTTATTAGATTATAAAAGTATTCCATTCTACTAGAATTAATCTCGACATTACCTATTAAATTAAGTTTATCTATATAATTTAACTTATCTAAAATGTTTTCTAGATAGATAACTGGTGTTAACTCGTCAATATTTTCTAACACTTCTTTAAATAGTTTAAAGACACTAGTATCTTTATAGGTATTGTTAACTAAACACTGATAAATTTCATCATCGGTATATGAAAAGAGAAAGCTACGAGCGATTGAGGTAAAAGCAAGACGGAACTTAGTATCATAAGTATTAGTAATAATAGATTTTGCTATAATAAAGAAATTTTTTAATAAATATAAATCAGTACTTCCACTAGTCTTTTCATCTTCATACAAAGTAATAGGTAGTCCTAAATATTCAAAGACTTGTTTATAAGTAGTAAAATCAGTCGCTCTATCTAAAAGTATAACAAAGTCCCGGTACTCTATTTCTCTTAAAGTATCCTCATCTTTATCGTAGACTAAGTACTTACTATTAACTTTTTCTTTAATATCATTAGCAATAATAAAGGCTTCTTTTTCTAGTTTACTAAACTCCTTATCTTTAGCATCATAAGTATATATCTCTAAGTAGTTATCATTAGTAGTTTTAGCGCTTGTCTCATAAGTCATATTACCAAATACCATAGCATGGCCATTATTATAATCAGCTTCTCCTAAATAATCATCCATGATATGAGAAAAGAATAGATTTATATCATCTAAAACTTCCCTTCTGCTTCTAAAGTTTTTAGCAAGATCTATTACTCTACCCCCAACACCTTTCTTATAGTTATCATACTTATCTTTAAAAATAGAAGGATTAGCATTACGAAAACGATAGATTGACTGTTTAATATCTCCTACCATATAGACATTATCTTTACTAATATAACTAATAAAGGTCTCTTGAATATCATTGGTATCTTGATACTCATCTATTAATATTTCTTTAAAACCATTCTTAACTTCTTCTCTAATTTCTAAATTATCCCGAACAAGACTGATAGCAAGCTTCTCTATATCCATAAAGGTATAATAATTATTTTCTTTTTTATATAAACTAAATCTTTTATCTAACTCTTTAACTAACTCTAAAATACAAGAGATATATTCTTTAGTCTTAATAATACTAGCTTTAATATCATCAACACTTTCATATATAACTAAGTCTTTAAACTCTTTTAATAATGTTGTTAAATTTTCTCTTAGCTCTTTAGAATCACTATCTACGCCTGTCCTTGCCCTAGGCAAAGATGTAAAAATAGTTCTTCTTAACTCTTCATAAGTACTGGCATTTATAAAAGGTAAAAACGCCTCTTCTAACTGTTCTAAATATTTACTAGATGTTAAAGCTCTAACTTCTTCATATAGATTTATAATCTCATCCTTTTTAGTTTTAAGAAGCTCTAAAAATTCTTTAATATAGTTATCTAGCACCTCATCGCTATAATATTTAGAGATATAAGTATTAATAAATTCATCTTTATCTAATTTCAAATCTAATGTGTTATCAAGTTCTAATATTCTTTTTTTAAGAGTCTTATCATCTTTAAGACAAAATTTATTAATTAAGTTAAGAAAATCTTTAGGACATCTATCATAATAATCTAAAAATATTTCATCTAATATCTCTTTTTTAGCAAGATCTAAAACACTAGTCTCAGCGATTGTTATATTACTTGATAAGTGAATAGTATCAGCATATTTTTTAACTAAAGCAAGGGAATAAGCATCAAAGGTAGTGATATAACTACTATCAAGTAAATCTAACTCATCTAAGATCTCATTTTCTTTAAGTTTTTTTCTAACCCGCTCTTTCATTTCAAGCGCAGCCTTATTAGTAAATGTTAAGATTAAAAGTTCGTTAATATGGGTACCTTCTTTTATTTTTCTTAAGACTCTTTCTGTTAAAACAGCAGTTTTACCAGATCCAGCACCGGCACTTACTAAAATATTAGAGCCTTCTAAGTCTATCGCTTTTTGTTGATCTTCAGTAAATTTAGGCATTCTCTTCACCTTCTTTCTTATCAAGATAAACATAGTCACTAGGACTTACAAAACATACTTCTTTAAAGGGACAAAACTCGCAAGAAATATTTTTATTATTAATTACTTTAGGAGCGATATCAAAGAGATTATTATCTATTATGTTAAGAGATTTATCTAAAGCCTTATTAATAGAGTTCATTATATCTTCTACTTCACTATCACTTAATACTTTACTTCTACTAGATAACTCTCCATCTTTTTTAACACTTAAACCTTTAACAAAAGAATTAGTCTCATAGTCTTCATCCAAATAGGAAAGTATTACTTTATCATCAGTAGTATAACCTACTAATTTTAGATTCTTAAGTTGTTCCTCTTTATCTTTATAATTTTGTAATAAGTACTGATAAAAGAAACCAACAAAAGTAGGATTAGAAAACAAATTACTTTTATTAATTAGATAAATATATAAAGGTAGTTGTAAGTATAGCCCCTCATCTAAATAATCTAAGTTTAAAGTAGCACTACCTGTCTTATAATCAAAAACAGCATAATAAGTTTTATCATGGAACTCTTTAAATAGTATCTTATCAATAAAGCCTTTTAAAGTTGCATGATCGCAAAGAGGAATTTCTAATCTCTTTTCTCCATAAAACTCAGTTAAAAAGCTTCTTTTTTCTATCTCTTTATTATAATTAACTATCTCTTTCAACTCACTTTCTAACCTTCTAAATAAAACAGCCTCATCTTTTTCTAAAGGATTATCCCTTAAAGCTTTATTAAGAGCATCATCAAAAGAAAAATTAGCATTATAACTGTCTTTCAAAACGCTATGAAAGATATTACCTATTTTAGTATTAAAATTCTCCTCAAAACTATCTAATTTTAAAATATATTTTAAGTAATATTTAAAAGGACATTTAGCAAGATCATCTATATTAGAATAGGATAGACTATAAGGCGTAACAGTCCTATTAATGCCTTTAAATTTATGATCAAAACTATTATACTTACTAGTATCTATATTAGTAGTTAAAAAGGTAAAATCTTTATCTTTCTCATGATATTTATAGTAATTATCTAAAATACTACTAACTCTATAATTATTAAAGCTTTTACTGTAGTTATAATTATAATTAATACTATCTATTTCTTTTAGATTAAATTCATTTAATAAACTAGATTTAGCATACTCTCCAGTTAATGATGTTAGTTTATATGATATTGCAAGGTTTTTAATAGTTCCTAAAACTTTAACTAAAGAATCTTTACTTAATTTATTTTTTATAGTAGAAGTATTTAAGTTACATATCCTCTTTAAATTATCACTCAAGTATTCTTCATCTTTATATATTTTAGGTAAATAATTTTGATTAAATCCCAAAACAAATAAGTACTCATCGTCATCAATTAAATAAGGAATGTCTAAAGCTTCATTTAATATTTCAACTTTTTCTACTAATTCAACATTATCAACAAAAGTAGAATTTAATCTGTCTTTTAATAAGATATCATAGTATTTACTATTTTTAGCATAAGCTAAATCACTTTCTATTTTCATAATTTTAGATTTTAAATCAATATCTTTAATATGATTAATATCTTTATCTCTTAAATATTCTTTAACACTAATCAAAGAAGTAATTTTATTAGTAGATTTAAGATATAGAGGTATATCAAACATCTTAAAAATAGTCTTTAATAAATAGTTATAACTATTATCAACTCCTGCAAGAAAGATCTTATTATAACTGATACCTTTACTATTTAGTTCTCTTATTTTTAAAGCCGTACCAATTACTTCATCTTTCATAGAGTGATATTTATAAACGGTATCTATAGATAAATTACTAGCAATATCTAAATAGTTAGTATTAATACTATCTAACATTTCTTTTTGATATGGTTCTAATGCACTATATCCTAATATATAGATTTTTTTTGTTGACAAATAATCTCTATAACCCTTATCAAATATTAAATAGTTATTATCTTTCAAATTGAAATATAAATTCTTAAGATTATTTAATTTAGTCTCCTTATATTCTTTAGTTATATCTATTTTATAAAGATTTTTTAACATTAGTTTTAAGACATCTATATTTTCTTTAGTCTTATCTAATAGATATAATAAAGCTTCTTCTTTTATATCAAAGAAATAGTGTTTTTCTAACTCTTCTAAGCTTATAAAAGTAATATTATATATATTACTATCACTTGACAAGACATCTAATAGTTTTAATTTTAAACTATTAGGAACGATATATATAGAATCATCATTAAATTTAAAATCCATACCAACACCTCATTTATCAGGATTAAAGAAAGAAGTTATTAAGCTTCTTTCTTTAATTCTTCTAGTAATTTGTTTACCTCCTCAATACTTAAACCCGCACTTTCGGATACTATTTTAGGAGATATTCCCTTTTCAAGAAGATTTTTAGCAATAACAATTTGTTCTTGTCTTTTTCCTTCTTCCAGTCCTTCAGCCTTTCCATCTGCCTTTCCATCATCATAGCCCCAATTACGAGCGGTATTAATCATTTTTTTCTGCATCATCTCATTATCATAGACAACTCCAAACTTATCATCAAGTCCTAGTCTTTCTAATTCATCCACAATCTTCAATGCCTCCTTATCATTTCCTGCTATTTCTCTTAATTCTTCATAAGAGTTAGCAGTAAATAAAGATAGATATGCTTCTTCTTTATTGTCTCCATTATATCTTATCCCCTTGTAATTTTCAAGATACACTTCATGTGTTTCAAAATCTTTTATTTCTCTATTAGTTACTTTGTCCATTAAATAAAATGAACCTTTACTGACATAAGGATATTTTTCTTTATTAAAGTTTATTTGAATGACTTTCTTCTTTTTAATATCTTCACCACTATTTAGACTTTTAGCAAGTAAACCATATACATATAATCTATCTTTATATTTAGTCTCTTCACTAGGAAACTGATTCATCTCTATTGATATAACTATATCTACTTTATCACTTACTAGTAATAAGTCTAGACGATAATCACGTTTTTTATTCCCACTGTTTAACTCATTATCATATAACTCAAAATCATTAATATCCATATTTATAATAAATTTAATAATAATATTAAAAAAATCCTTATAGTCTTCTATTTTAAAGAAATGTTTAAATGTAGTATCTGATAAAAGACTAATAAATCTCTTCTCTTGTTCTTCTTTCATTAATTCCTCCAATAATTTTTAATATTTCTACGTAGATGTCTACACTCTAGCATAAGTTAAAATACATTGCAATTTACGAAATTTAGTAATTGGAAGCATTAATTACCTTGAACTTGGAAAATTTCTCTAAGTATAATTTAAAAAAGACCCCATTTTAGAAGTCAATTTTCAAAATTCCAACAAATTTTATTTTTTTAACTTTAATTTCTTTAGTAGCAGTTATTAAGCTTAAAAATAAAAACAAAAAAAGACTTTATTAAGCCTCTTCTTTCTCTGTCATATCTACAACTGTTTTTCCCTTATAACTGCCACATTTAGGACAAACACGATGTGCCTTAATCATTTCTCCACAGTTTGGACATTTAATCATTCCTGGTACTTCAATTGCATTATGGCTTCTTCTCATTCTTTTTCTTGTTTTAGATACCTTTCTAAAAGGAACTGCAAACATTTGAATATCTAACTTTAACATTCTATCACTCCTTCTCTATTTCTTTTAATAAATCTTTAAAGGGATTATTAGTATTTTCTTTAACTTCATCTTCACTAATAACTCTCCATCCATCCCCTTTATATTTATCATAATTTGTAACTTCGCTATAGCGAATAGGGATCTCTAGTACTATATTTTCCCATAAAATGCTAATAATATCAAGAGTAAATTGATCTTTTTCTAACAATTCAATCACATTTTCACTGATTTTAAAGGAAAACTTATAGTCTACTGGCTCTAAACTAACAGAATCTTTTAATTTCATAGAGCCATTACAATCAACATCTAAGAATAAATTATCACTAGCAGGATAAGTCAAGCTTCCCGTTACTTTTATTTTTGATAAGTCTAATATATCAGTACCACTATAATAATCTTCTGGTATTACAAATAAATCATCTATATCAATACTAGATACCTTATTATCTAATAGATCTTTAATAAACATATATCACCATCTCTTTACAAATACCAAGAATAGAAGAATAACCATACTACAAACAACTGACATATTCTCTTTAAAAACGTATCCTCTTTCATAAAAGCAAGAAAAGTCATCTACTAAATTAACAATCCAACTTTCTAAATACTTAGGAATAGTTTTACCAACAGGAAACATATGCGATGCAATAATATCTTGTTCTAAATCATTTAAATCAAAATATTTCATAGAATTTTTCAAAGCTATCCCTGGATGGTTTACTAAAGTCAAAGCTTTCTTTTCTCCATAATCATCTAAAAAGAAATCATGTAGTATCGCCCCTTTTGTCGCTGATACATAATTCAAATGACAAAACTTAGTTATTCTATATGAATAATAAGCAACTCTAACCATATGATCATATCTATTCATCCCATGATGAACACAATTTTTAGTCTTTTGATACTCCTCGTTACTTACTATTGGCATTATTATATTATTAAACTCTTCATTTGGATAAAAAGTCCTCATAATAGCGTCCAACCACCACTTTCTTCTTTTAATTGCTTACTACAAGCATCTATAATTCTATCACATATCTATTCTTTTATCAAGTTGACAGTTTTACTTGACATTATTTAACTTAACTCAGCTTTTACTTTTTTAACACCTTTCTTAATATCACTCTTAAAAAATCTATAGCTTGCCGATATTAAAATATAAATTGGTAAAGCAATGATAATACCTAAAGGTCCCCCAACAGTACCACCAATTGAAACCATCATAATAGTAATTAATGGATTAACATTATTTGTTTTACCATATACTTTAGGAGATATAATATAGCCATCTAACTGTGGGAATATTAAACAAATAATAAGAGTTGCAATAAAAAGATTAGGACTAATTACAGAAGCCGTTAAAAGAGCAAGCAAATTAGTAATCAAGCCTCCAAAATAAGGTATTACAGTTGTTAAAGATGCTAAAACACCAAATAAGAACCAGTTAGGATGCCCTACTATTAAAAATACAATAGAATACTCAAAGAATTGAATAACCATAAAAGTAAGTAATCCTTTTAAATAATTACTAAGTTCATGATCAAGAGCTTTAACATAACGAAAATACTTATATTTAGCTTGTTTTAGAAAATTAGCAACTACTTCTCTAATATTATCCATATATGCTAAAAAGTAGATAGAAACAACAAAAGTAATAACAATCTTTCCTATAATAGAAGCTGTCTTTCCAACTATATCGATTGAACCATCTTTTACAAAGTTTCCTAAACTACTAATTATACTTTCTAAGTATCCATCACTTCTAGAAGCTATAAAATCTAAATTTATGTTAAATTTATCACCAACATCTTCAATAACCTTACCAAAATTAGTTGCAAATAAAACTAATTGATTATATAAAAGAGGAAGTGTAACTACTATAAGAGCAATAATAATCGCTGTTACTACCACTACAACAATAGTAACAGCAAGGCTCTTTCTAACCCCTTTAGACATAAGTTTTCTAACTATTGGATTTAGAGCATAAGCAATAGCAAAAGCTATAATAAATGGCATACAAATACTAATAATAGATGAAAAAATATTAAACCAAGTCCCTATATTAGTAACTATAATATATAAAAGCCCCATTAATATTAAAAAATTAAGTAATTTATAATTTATTCTATTTTTATACATAATTATCTCTCCAACATAATTGTAGTAGGTCCCATATTAGTTAAAGATATCTCCATATCAGCACCAAAGATACCAGCTTTACAAGGAACATATTCATTTAAACATTTATTAAAATATTCATAAAGTAACTTTGCTTTCTCTCCACCCATCGCTTTAATATAACTAGGTCTATTTCCCTTAGTAGTATCAGCATAAAGTGTAAACTGTGATATTGATAAAATAGAACCTTTAGTATCTAAGATAGATAAATTCATTACTCCATCACTATCAGGAAATATTCTTAAATTTATTACTTTATTAACCATTTTAAGAATAGTATCTTTATTATCATTATCAGTAAAACCAACAAGTAACATTAAACCATCATCTATTTCACTAATTAGTTTATCTTTAACAACGCATTTAGCATTACTACATCTTTGTACTAGAACTCTCACATTATCAACCTTTCTACACTTGTAATATATGGTAAATTTCTTAAATCTAGTAGTAATTTTGTCAAATGTTCTAAATCATTAACTGCTACTTCCATCTCATAAGTTGCATATTCATCTCTTGATATTGTCTTAATACTAACAATATTGATTCCTATTTTACTAGTGATACTAGTAATATCAGCAAGTTTATTATCAAGAGTATTCGTTCTTATAAGTAAATCACTATAATACTTATTAGTAGGTTTTGCATCCCAACTAACTTTTATACATCTATCATCCATACTAGCAAGATTATGACAATTACTTCTATGAATAGTAATACCATTACCTCTTGTAATATAACCAACTATATCATCTCCATGAACAGGTTTACAACATGAAGCGATACTTACTTTTATTTTATCTATTCCATCAACTATTATATCAGAAGCACTATCATTTATTTTTAAAATATTTTTAAGTAGTTTAGGTTCTTCCTCTTCTTTCTCTTTAAAGTTAATATTTATTACATTATTAGGAGTATGTTTATTACTACCTACAATATAGTATAAATCTTCTATATTGTCTATTTTTAGGTTTTTATAGATATTTTTTAAATTATCTTCATTATAAAACTCATTAAGGGTAATTTTTCTTTTTCTTAATTCTTTTTCTAAATATTCCTTACCACGTTCTATCAAGACTTCTTTTTCATTTTTACTAAAATAACTCTTAATCTTATTACGAGCCCCTGTAGTTTTAACAATATTTATCCATTCTTTAGAAGGATGAGCACTTTTATTAGTATTAATTTTAACAATATCATTACTTTTAAGTTCATAATCTAAAGGAACAATACTACCATTAACAATCGCTCCAACAGTTGTCTCTCCAACTTTACTATGAACTCTATAAGCAAAATCAAGTGGTGTAGACCCCCGAGGAAGTTCTATAACATCTCCTTTAGGAGTAAAAACATAAATATTATTATTTAAAACTTCATCTTTAACAGAATTAACGAACTCTTCACTACTCATTTTATCATTTTCAAGTTCCATGATTTCTTTAAAAAATTGTAGTTTTTGTGTTGTTACTGATTGAAGATTAGCTGTTTTTTTACTGCCACCATTTTCTTTATAAGCCCAATGAGATGCTATACCATTTTCTGCTATTTCATCCATTTCATAAGTTCTAATTTGAATTTCAAACAAATATCCATCTATACCAAATACAGTTGTATGTAATGACTGATACATATTAGGTTTAGGCATAGCGATATAATCTTTAAATCTTTTTGGCAAAGGTCTAAATTTAGAATGAATTAAACCAAGAACAAGATAACAATCTTGTTCTGTATCAACCAAAACTCGTAATGCTAACAAGTCATAAATATCACTGAATTTCTTTCCTTTATTAAGTTTATTATAAATACTATAAATACTCTTAGCACGTCCCTTTATTTGATGAGGAATATGATGAAGATTTAAAAGATCCGTAACTTCTTCTTGCATCTCATAAACTGTCGTATCTCGTTCAGCTTTAGTTTTATTAAGCTTATCAGCAATATCATAGAATACTGTTGGTTTCAAATAACGAAGAGATAAATCTTCAAGTTCACTTTTTATTTTATGAATACCAAGGTGATGTGCAAGAGGAGCAAATATTTCAAGAACTTCTTTAGACTTTTTCTTTTGTTTCTCAACAGGAGTTGCCCATAAAGTTCTCATATTATGAAGACGATCGGCAAGTTTTACAATAATAACTCTAACATCTTCACTCATACCAACAATTATTTTTTTATAATATTCAACTAAATATTCATTATCAGTAGAAAAATGAAGTCTTCCTAATTTCGTTACACCATCCACTAATTTATAGACAGTAAGACCAAACTTTTCTTTAAATTCATCTATATCAACATCACAATCTTCAATAACATCATGTAAAAGGGCGGCAGTTAAACACTCACTATCAGCATAAATACTAGTAAGTATTAAAGCAACATTTAAAGGATGCGTAATATACTCCCCACCACTTTTTCTGTACTGTCCTTTATGTTTTTCTTTAGCATAATAATAAGCATCTAATATATTTTGACGTTCTTTAGGATCTTTAATATATTCGTCAACTTTATCCATTAAATCATCTATAGTTATTAAGTCCTTCTTCATTAACATCACAGCCTTTCTACCGCCTTTTTATTTTATCTAATCATTTATACCTTTAATAGTTTTTTCACTAAGTTCCTTTACTTTAGGTTTATTCTTTCTTTTTTTCTTATTAATTTTACTAGAAAAGAAGATAAATAGACTAGAAGCTAGTAATAATGATGAATATGTACCAGCAATTAAACCTACCATCATAGCCACATTAAATGTTAATATTTCTCTACTACCCATAATTAATAAAGCTATTACTGGAAGTAAAGTAGTTAAAGAGGTATAAATACTTCTAGCCATTGTCTCTTTAATACTTATATTAACTACTTCTTTTAACTCGTCATTAGTTAATTTATCTTTATCTTTAGCTTTTAAGTTTTCACGAACTCTATCAAAGACAACGATTGTATTATTGATAGAATATCCTATAATTGCAAGAACTGCAGCAATAAACATAGAATTTACTTCTATTCTTAAAAGAATAACAGTAGCAACCATCATTAATGCATCATGTACTAAGCAAATAACTGATGATATACCATAACTAAATTTAAATCTAAATGTAATATATAGAATTATTCCAATTAAAGAAATAAGGATTGAAAATATTGCATTAGTAATTAAATCTTGTTTAACAACATTAGAAACAACGCCAATATCAACACTAGCATTATATTTTTCTAAGAAATAACTTTCTACTTTTTCTATTTCATCGTCTTTAAGTTCATCTTTAACTCTAATATCAGTCTCACTACTAGTTACATCAATACTTACTTGTTCAAGATCCAACTCTTTTAAATCTTTAGATAAATCATCAGTACTAATATCAGTAGTAGCAATTGTAATATCACTACCAGCTTGGAAATCAATACCAAGATTCATTCCTTTAAAAGTAAACATAATAGCCCCAGCAACAATTACCACAAGACTAAATATAGCAAAGAACTTACTAAGTCCTAAATAGTTATAGACTGGTTTCTTTTCTTTAACACTTATCTCTTCTTCTCTAACTCCAATAAATAGTTGTAGTTTATTATCAAAGTATTTAGTCTTAACAAACATTTTCATTAAAATTCTCGTAATAAACACCATTGTAACCATAGTTACAATAATATTTATAATCAACATAGTTGCAAAGCCTTTAACACTAGATTCTCCAAAATAGAACATTATAATTGCAACTAATAATGTAGTAAGATTAGCATCAAGTATTGTTCCAAAACTTGCTTTACTACCATTTTTAAAAGCAGTCTCTAAACTTCTTCCTTTAAATAGTTCTTCTTTAATACGAGAATAGGTTAAAACATTAGCATCAACTGCCATACCTATACCAAGAATTAAAGCTGCAATTCCTGGAAGCGTTAAAACCCCGCCAATTAGCCAAAAAGCTGCAAATACAAATAATGTATATAAAAGAATTGATACTGCAGAAATTATACCAGCAAAGTTATAAATACCAATTAAAAGGATTATAATAGCAAGAACTCCAGCAATACCAGCATACATTGTTGTAGTAAGAGTAGCATCTCCAAAACTAGCACCTACTGTTTTACTAGACACTTCTGTAAGTTTAGCAGGTAGGCTTCCTGAGTTAATTAAATCAACTAATTCAGTCGCTTCATCTTCAGTAAAGTTACCTTGAATTATAACATCACTAGCAAATCCCTCACTAACAGTAGCAGCACTTATACAATTACTTTCGCTAGTTCCACACATACTAGCTTCACTGGCATAAGAATCAGTCATCTCGTTATAATCTAGCCAAATAACAATAACATTATTTTCATAATCTTTAACAGCATTAGTTACTTTATAAAAAGTATCTTTATCTTTTACAGCCAAACTAACTGCAGGACGACCATTAGCATCAGTAGTAAGTCTGGCACCACCAGCCTCTAAAACATCACTAGTCATTAGTAGATTATCTTCACTATCACGGAATGTTAAAGTAGCAACAGTTGATAATGTATTTCTCGCTTCTTCTTTATTAGTAACACCTGCAAGCTTTACTCTAATTCGATCATTACCCTCTAAAGTTATTTCAGGTTCACTAACACCTAAAGTATCAATACGTTTAAGCATACTCTTATAAGTAGCATTTAACTTATCCTTAGTCATTTTACTACCATCAATAGGACTAACTTCATAAAGTATTTCAAATCCACCTTGTAAATCAAGTCCAAAGTTTAATGATTTAAAAAGTGGTACTATCAAAAAACAAACAATGACAGCAATTATTATTAATAGTCCTGTTCTTAATAACATTTTTTTCTTAGGACTATCCATATGTTTTCTTTCTTTTTTAATCTTTTTTTCTTTTCTGTTCATGTTACACCTCCGGTTATACTCCTTCAAATTATTTCTACATTGTTATTTTTGGTAAGATTATCTTTAACATATTTATCTAATAATTTATTATCGCAACTTAAAATATCACTAACAATATCACTAAGTTCCAAATTATGAGCTTTTGTCCATTTAGTTACAATCAAATAATTCCAAACATCATTTTTATGTATATAGCGATATCCCAAACGATCAAGTTCACTTTCTTTAGCATTAAGAGCAGGTTCTATCATATTATAAAGCTCTTCTTTACTATTAAAAGTAAAATCCATAATAGATCACACCCTTTCTTACCAAACTAATAATATTATAGCATTTATAAGTCAAAAAGAAAGAAAAAACTGACAAATATTGCTAAAAAACATTTATCAGTTAAATAATCTTTATAAATTTCTATTATAGACTAGGACTCATCACGAGGCGGAACGAAACACCACTGTCAGGATCACCAAGACTGCTAGTGCAGTAGAAATAGAACATACCCGCACTAGTACCATTGCTCCAGCTACCACCGCGCATCAACCATGGATACTCTTCATTTAGCATTGTTCTAGCATCATTATACCAGCTCGCTGTCTCTGATAACCCATGACTGATACATTCACTTCCATTACATGCAGTATTTACATCGGATGACATATATTTATCATAATATTTCGGTTCAGGCACAGTACTAAATCCACTTGAACCTACTAAATCATTATAATTTCCCATTACATATTCCGAAGCACCACCTGATGTATCATAGATTCCATAAATATTTCCGGTAGTACTTGCTCCAATTCCATTTATATCAATATCATATGTATACTGACATCCATAATCAGTATTTCCATTACTTGGACTTCCATAACTACAGCCTGTTATATACTCTTCACTTTTATTTTGGTATATCTCTTTATTTGCACCACTAAAGTTAATATTTCCTAACTTTCCATATTTACTTTGTGAAAGATATGCTACTACTGCCCACTCGTCATTCTTCATCATATGAGTATCTACATTACTACTAAAGCCATACCTATTTCCATTATCATTCATTTTTAAGGCTACATTAAAGGCATTACTTACATTTATATTTCTCTAACTTGTAACATTTGGTTTTATCATCGCATCTAAACTTGTTGTATTGCTTCCTCCATATTCTAAAGTTGGATTACTACTACTCGTCTCAAACTTTCCTACCCATATGCCACTTAACTCTTCATCACCAAAAGCAAAGGCATCAGGAGTATACCAACTATTATCACTTATTCCTTCACTTACTATATATCTTGCTGTTCCTCTATCTTTTGTACTTGTACTTACAAACTTAACATCTATCTCTCCAGGTAAAGCTTGTGTTGGCGTTGTATCTAAATAGTCTCCTTGTTTTCCATAGTAATTAGTTCCATCTTCACTTCCTATAGAGTAACTATATCTTGGTATCCATACCCACATTGTCTCTATATCATCCATATTTACTACTGTTCCTACACTTGCACTCTTATATGTATCTCTTGTTGATGATGATACTGTTACAGCGTTAGCCCATTCTTGTTTATCATAGTTATACCAGTTATTATTTGAACTATCAGCTTTGATCCAATCAGTTCCATTATATCTTACTGCAATCATGTTATCATCTAATTCTGGAGCATTTGGTTCTACAAGGATTGAATCTCCATCTAATCCATAGACATTTATTCTGACACTAAAGGTTAAATTGCCTCCATCTCCTTGTGGATTGTAATCTTCATCTACCCACATTCTAAGTCTATAGTTATTACTTTCACTTGCACTCATACTACTTGTATATAAACTCATCTCTCCTGAGGGTCTTCCTGTATAACCATTATTTGATTTCTCTTCATTATATGTTTCAGGAGTCATTAATTCTTCTTCTCCATCATCAGTTAATCTTGTTAAATATAGTTTTATATTAGAACCATCTATAGTATTGCCATCTTCTTTTTTAGCACTTATTTCATAATTTATATTAGCATTACCTGTTATGGTACTACTTACTGTAAAATCAAAGTATTCTCCTTCTATTGTTCTTGTCTTTCCTGTTTTATCAGTTGTTGGTAAGGCTCCTGTTATATTTAAGACATTATCACTTTCTGTATAAGTCATACTTATTACTC
>CAMMBX010000017.1 GCA_946494345.1 uncultured Mycoplasmatota bacterium
TTAAGTCTACCAGAAAATGGACATTTATTTAACAAATATACAAATGAACCAAATGAACCAGAATTAGATGATAATATGATCGCTGTAACTTATAATGGTGCTAATTGGGTAAAAGCTGACACAACAAATAACAATTGGTATAACTACGAAGAACAGGAATGGGCTAATGCTGTAACAGTAAGTTCATCTAGTAGAAGTAGTTATTTAAGTGCCGAAGCAGGGACAGTAATAGACATGGATGATATAGAGACAATGTGGGTATGGATACCAAGATATAGTTATAGTATAGGTAGTGTTGATGGAACAAATTATTATGGTAAGAAAGGTTGTTATTTAGAAAACGAACCAACTCAAGCTTTACCAGGAGAAATAGATGTAAGATTTGTATCAACTGATATCAAAGATAGAGGAGCAGCAAAATATGTAACAACGGAAGGAGCAGGGGAATACTATACTCCTGATGCCTTTACTTTTGGTAATGAAGAGTTAAGTGGTATATGGGTAGGAAAGTTTGAGACAAGTAGTAGTAATCCAAGTATTGAATATGTTGGAGGAAATATAACAGAATTAGATGTAATGATAAAACCAAATGTAACCAGTTGGAGATATATAAATGTAAGTAATGCTTTCAATGTAAGTTTAAAAATGAATGATAATGGAAATAGATATGGTTTTAGTAGTGATGTGGATACTCATATGATGAAAAATAGTGAATGGGCTGCAGTAGCATATTTATCTCAGAGTAAATATGGAAAGTTAGGTAATACCAATTTTATAGGAGATAATAAGCCAATATATCAAAATAAATCAGATCAATATATAACGGGATGCAGTTATGGTAATGTAAATCCTGGTAGTACTGATTTTGGATGTCAATATACTTATGATGTAGATATCAATGGAACTGGTGCTAGTACTACGGGAACAATCTATGGGGTTTATGATATGAGTGGTGGTTCTCATGAATATGTTATGAGTAATTTAAACGATACTATAGCTAATAGTGGCTTTGTAGCAATGCCAGAATCTAAGTACTATGATGCATATTCTTCTACTGATGATTTACTTGCTTGTAATGGAAGTGAATGCTTGTCACATGGTTTAACTGAAACAAAGAGATGGTATAATGCTGATTATCTATTTTTGGATGATAATAGAGTTTTCTTAGTTAAAGGTGGTAGATATCTTAATGATGAATTAAATTCAATATTTCTTAGTATAGCAGCTGATAATAGTGGTGGTGTTCATACTGTTGCAACTTTTAGACTAGTTTTAGTTAAATAGTTAAAAGAAACAAAGATTTTCCTTTGCTTCTTTTTTTACTCTTTTACTTTTAAGGCTCCTTTATCACATCTATTTCCCCAGTAGTCTAATATTTTATTATCTTTTTTAACTACTATAATCTCACAGTGATTAGGACATCCTTTACATTCTATACCACTTGTTTCAAAGTTAGCATCTTTTATCTTGAAATTAAATTCTTTTTTTATTCCTGATTTTCTTGCTAGTATAGCACTACCTATAGCTCCCATTAAATGACCATTGGGATCTACAATAATATCTTCTTTTAAAAGATCTTCAAAAGCTTTTTTTACACCAATATTTTTTGATACTCCTCCTTGGAATATTATTGGTCCAACTATTTTTTTACCTTTACCTACATTGTTAAGATAATTAGATGCTACACTGTAACATAGTCCTGCTATAATATCATTTCTTTTATAACCCATTTGGATTTTATGAACTAAATCACTTTCTGCGAAAACAGTACAACGGGCAGCGATATTTGTAGGATTTTTACTAGTTAGAGCGATCTTTCCAAAGTCTTCAACGTTTAATCCTAAACGTTTGGCTTGACTAGATAAAAAACTTCCTGTACCTGCTGCACATAGGGTATTCATAGCATAATCAGTTACAATACCATTATCAAGTAATATAATTTTAGAGTCTTGTCCTCCTATTTCTAAAATAGTCTTTACATCAGGATATTTTGATAATGTTCCAATAGCATGTGCAGTTATTTCATTTTTTATAGAACTTGCTCCTAACATAGTTCCTATTAGTTTTCTAGCAGAACCTGTAGTTCCTATTGACACTATTTTTAGATCTTTTGGTACCTGTTTTTCTAAATCTTTTAAAACATTTTTAACGGCTTTTATAGGATCGCCTTCAGTCCAAAGGTAAGTGCTTGCTAAAATATTATTGTCATTATCAAGTATTACTCCTTTGGTTGATATAGAACCTATATCAATTCCTAGATATGCTTCCATCTTTATCCTCCTTCTTAAACTTTAATAAATCATAAAAGGCTTCAATTCTTGTATTTAACCCTTCAATACCTGTTTGTTCATCAAAAGATAGAAAGATAATTGGCATTTTGTTGTCTTTAGCAATATTCATTATAATGGGCATGGCACCAATTTCTGGAGTACATCCTGTGGGCTTTATATGAATAATGCCATCATATTTATGTTTTTTTAACCAATAGACACGATAAACATTATCAAGTCCATCAGCTCCTAATTTATATTTACAATACTTTCTAACTTTAAACTTTATATATTTTTCCATAAGTTTTTTTTGCCATAATAAATAACTTAAATTAGTAAACCTTTTTATCTCAATATTAAAACTTGCTAATAACTTTTCTAGTTCATAGTTAGAGAATGGTTCCATAGATGTATATAGTTCACCTATTATACCAACTTTTAAACAATCTTTAGGTTTATCTATTTTTACTTTTTTTAATTCTTTTTTGGTTTTATGATAGAGCATTGTTAATTTTAAAAGACTGTTTTCCTTGTTAGCTTTGCTAATAAAAGCATCTTTAATTTTTTTAAAACTATTCTTTTCTACTTCAAAGCCAACTCTTTTTCTAATATACATATCTATCTTATCTAAATAATATATGTAAAAAATAGTATTTATTATCTCTTTAATTAATTTTCTTTTTGTAAGATAAGGATTAAGCTGTAACATTATATTATATAATTCTTTAAATCTAAAATGATCTTTTTCCATTATTTGATACATGGTAAAATTATATCCTAAATCTTTTAGAATGGTTTCTTGAACTTCAGCATAATATCTATATCTACATCCTCCTCCTGCTTGAAAAAGAACAGTTGCGCCTTTATTTAAAGCTTCTATAAAATTACCTAAATTATATTTAAAAGGAATACATACAGTATCAGGACTATTTTTAGAACCTATAGAAATTGTTTCTTTGGTTATTTTAGGCATTTCAATTACTTTTAAATGAGTTGTGTTAATAATAAGTTTTCTTATAGGATTAAAATAGTTTCCAAGTTGGGGAAATGCTACTAATTGTTTCATAGATGAATTCCTCCTTTTAACATATCTAAAAAACTTTCTAATCTTGTTATAACAGCGGTATTATTAGTTAAATCTTCAAAAGTTAATAATAGTAAAGGATGTTTTTTCCTCTTTCTAATAATCATCTCATTAGAAAGAGAATCCGGTCCACAAGGGAATGCTGTTAAAATAATAGTGCCATCTACTTTATCTTTAAAATAATTGAAAGCGGCAAGATCTCTTTTGTTCATAGTAAAGTGAATTTTTTCTGATAATTTTTTTGAGTTAAATTCTATTAAATTTCTTGGTATTTGGTAACTATAGATAAGAGAGATATTATTTTTCTCTAGATAACTTGTAATACTTTTACCTATTAAATTATCATTTAAAATATAAGGATGGCCTAGAAGAAGTATTTTTGTCTTATTACTATTTAAAGCGGCTTTAGCTTTCTTTTCTTCATTTTTATAATAATTATCTTCAACTTCTTTAGCTTTTTTATAAGCTTCTAGAGATTCTATGATGCTGAATCCTAATTCTTTTCCTATCTTTATAAAGCCACTTTTTTCACTGTGATGATGTTTTACATCAATATTATAGTTTAATATTTTTATATCAGGGAAAGTATTTCTTACTAAGTCATATAGACAGTTAAAATTAGTACATACTTGTTCTGTTTTAACTAATGAATAAATTCTTGGTACTAAAATATAGTCACATTTGTCTTTTAATTCTCTAATATGACCTAGATATATTTTTAAGGCAAGACAAGATTCATCAATGCTTTTTTCTTTTCCTAATATTAGAGTTTTGGCTGTAGTATCATTACTTTCAACAACTTCTACTTTTAATTCATCAAAAAATGCTTTCCATAGATAGCCATAATAATGGTAAAGCAGTGCTTTAGGAAGACCAATTTTCATATTTTTATCATACCTTTCTTTATACTCTATGAGATAAATAGAAAATTTATATTAAATTTTTTCGACAATAAAATGAAATTTATGAGAAATTAATTAATATTACTTAACTTTTTTATATGTTTAATGATATAATTAGGTGCAGGAGGGAAGTTTATGAAAAAAGAGAATGTTGAAAAGATTAAGAGTGCTACTATAGTAGTTTTAATTTTAATAATAGTATTCGGCGCAAGTTATTTTACATCAGAATTACAAGAATGTGAGAATGGAGGAAGTACTACTACAACTAGTGATACTTCTAGTAGTTCAACTGATACAACATCAACAAGTAGTGATATTCCAGAGGATGAACAAGGTGATTTGAATGAAATTGATATTGATGAATATTTAGATCTTAAAAAGGGTAGTAAGGCTTCTATTATTTATATTGGAAGACCTACATGTCATTATTGTCAACAAATGGAACCTATAGTTAAAAATATTGTTTATGAATATGGAATTAAAGTTAATTACTTAAATACTGATGAACTTGATGATGAAGGACAAGCTGATTTAATTGAATCTGATGATTACTTTAGTGAAGGATATGGTACACCTTTATTACTTGTTGTTAAAGATGACAAGATTGTCGATATTCAAGAAGGTTATACTGATAAAGATACAACTGTTAATTTCTTAAAAGATAATGGTTTTATTGATGAATAGAGGTATTTATGGATAATAAAGAAATACTTTATAATCAACTTATTAACTTTAAAAGGAAATATCCTTTTACTATTGGTTGGCGCTTAAAGAAAAATTCCAGGATATTATTAGAACATTTACATGATGATGAAGTAATTAGATATGCTTTTTATGCTCAGAAAAATAATAGTTCTTTTGATATTTTAGGAACTGGTATAGTTGCTGTTACTAATAAAAGATTAGTGATAGCGAGAGATAGAGTTGTAATTGGTTATTTCTTTGATAGTATTACTCCTGATATGTTTAATGACTTAAAAGTAAGAAGTGGTATTATTTGGGGTAAGATAGTAATTGATACAGTTAAAGAACTGGTAATTTTATCTAATATTAGTAAGAGTGCTTTACCAGAGATAGAAGAAGAAATAACTAGTGCCATGATGGAACTTAAAGATGAGAGATAGCTCTTGTCTTTTTTCTTTGTAAAAGTTTATTGACATGGGTGCTATACACGGGTGTATGATAGTAATAAATTGGAGGGGAAAAAGTGGCTGATATTATAAAAAAAGCAGAAGAGTGTTTAGAATGTGTTAAGGAACCTTGCCAAGTGGGGTGCCCTTTAAATAATGATACAAGAGGATTTATTAAATTAGTTAAAGAAGAAAAGTATGAAGAAGCTTATCAGTTATTATCTAAGACTACAGTATTATCATCTATTTGTGGAAGAATTTGTCCTAAAAGTAAGCAATGTGAAGGTAGTTGTATTAAAAGAAGAATTAAAGATGGTAAAGCAGTAGAAATAGGTAAGATAGAAGCTTTTATTGGGGATATGGCTTTGAAGAATAATTGGACTACTAGCAGTTTAACTTTAAAAAATAAAAGGGTTGCAGTTGTAGGAGGAGGACCTAGTGGGCTAAGCTGTGCAGCTTTTTTAAGAAGAAATGGTTATAATGTTACTATTTATGAAAGACATAATTATTTAGGGGGACTTTTATATCATGGTATACCAAAGTTTAGGCTAGATAAAACTTTGTTAAGAAAAGTAATTGATAAGATTTTAGAGTTAGGTATAGATGTTAAATTAAATCAAAGTATTGGAAAAGACTTTAGTTTAGAGGATTTAGAAGATCAATATAATGCTGTATTTTTAGGATTTGGAGCGAATCTTTCTAGTAAGATGAATATACCTGGAGAAGGTTTGAATGGGGTATATGGTGGTAATGAGTTATTAGAAACTGGTAACCATCCTGATTATACTGGTAAAACTGTAGTAATCAGTGGTGGTGGTAATGTTGCTATGGATGTTGCTCGTACTATAAAAAGAAAAGGTGCTAGTAAGGTTTATGTTATTTATAGGAGGAGTGAGAAGGAGGCTCCTGCAGAAGCAAATGAGATAAGGGAAGCGAAAGATGAAGGGGTAGAGTTTTTATTTCAAAATAATATTCTTGGTATTTATGGAGAAAAAAATGTAGAGAAAGTAGAAGTAATACAAACAGAACTTGTTAAAAAAGATGATGATGATAGATTATCTCCTGTTAATATAGAAGGATCTAACTATTATTTACCATGTGATTATGTAGTTATGGCTATAGGAAGTCATCCTGAAAGTAATATTGTTAATAGTCTAGGATTAGAGCTTGATAAAAGAGGTAGAGTATTAATAGATAAAGATGGTCATACTTCAAAAGAAAAAGTATTTGCAGGTGGAGATTTAACAGGTACTAAAGGTACAGTTGCTTTTGCCTCACGTGCAGGAAGAAATTCTGCTTATGCAATTATGAAATGTTTGGAGAGTGAGTAGTTGTGATAAAAACTAATAATAGTGGTTATTTTACAAAAGATTCTATTATAGGTTAATCAGTTTATATAATCTATTTTATAGGTTCTTTTTTCTTTACTATTAAAACTTTGTATATTAAAATTATATTAAGACAGAGGTGATGGTTATGTGGATTTATATAGTTATTGTAATTATAGTTTTAATTATTATTTATACTTTAGTTTTATTTAATAGTTTTGTGAGTTTAAATAATAAAGTAAAAGAAGCCTTTTCAACAATGGATGTTTATTTAAAAAAAAGATGGGATTTAGTTCCTAATTTAGTAGAAGTTGTTAAAAGTTATGCTAAACATGAGAAGGAAACACTAAAAGAAGTTGTAAGCTTAAGAGGTAATGTTTATGATGATATGTCTAATGATGAAAAGATAAATACTAATATAAAATTATCTAGAGGCATTAGTAAAATTATGGCTTTAGCAGAGGCTTATCCAGAGCTTAAAGCTAGTGAAAATTTTAAAGATTTAAGTGATAAGTTAGTAAAAATAGAAGATGATATTGCTAATTCTAGAAAGTATTATAATGGGACTGTTAGAATCTTTAATAATAAAGTAGAAATGTTTCCTAATAATATTTTTGCAAGGATTTTTGGTTTCAAGTCAAAGCCAATGTTTGAAGCGAAGAGTAGTGAAAGGAAAAATGTTAAAGTAGAGTTGTAATGGAGGATAAGATGAAAAATATTATTAGAAAGATAATTTTAGTTACTATAATATCTATAGTTTGTATTTGTCCTTTGGATACAAATGCTTTAGATGATTATGTGGCTAATACTCCTAGTGAAAATAGTTTGTATAGTACTTATGATTATGTAATTGATAATTATGATGTTAATATCATTGTAAATTTGAATAATACTTTTGATGTAACAGAGACAATAACGGCTTATTTTAATATTCCAAAGCACGGAATATTTAGAACTATTCCTTTAAGTAATAAAATAGTAAGATTAGATGGAAGTACTTCTACTAATAGAACTCAGGTTACTAATTTGAATGTTAGTGAAGAATATACTACTTCAAAGGAAGATGGAAACTATAAAATACAAATAGGTTCTCTTAGTCGTACTTTAACAGGGAAACAAACCTATACAATAAAATATACTTATAATTTAGGTAAAGATCCTGTTAGTGATTATGATGAATTATATTACAATATTATTGGTAGTGAGTGGGATACAGTAATAGGCAATGTAACTTTTGATATAACAATGCCTAAAAAGTTTGATGTTACTAAATTGGGATTTTCTTCTGGTAGTGTAGGGTCTACTGATAATAGTAATGTTAAATATACTGTAGATGGTAATGAAATACATGGAAGTTATGATGGTATTCTTGGTGTAGGAGAAGCATTGACGATTAGGTGTGAACTTCCTGAAGGCTATTTTGTAGGTGCAGGGCTTGCTGTTAATCCTACTATTTATTTAATGTTTATTATACCAGTAGTATCATTATTAGTTTCTTTAATATTATGGTTTATCTTTGGCCGTGATAATCAAGTTATAGAGACAGTAGAATTTTATCCTCCAGAAGGTTTTAATAGTTTAGAAGTAGGATTTTTATATAAGGGAAAAGCTGATAATAAAGATGTAACTTCTTTATTAATATATTTGGCTAATAAAGGTTATATTAAAATATCTGAATGTGAAGAGAAGTCTTTATTTACAAAGACAAATAATTTTAAGATAACTAAATTAAAAGAATATGATGGCAATAATGCTAATGAAAGACTGTTTTTAAGTGGATTATTTAAAAAAACAACGAACGGGAATGAAGTAACATCAACTGATTTATATGATAGTTTTTATATTACAACCCATAAGATATTATCTAATATAAATAATAAAGAAAACAAAAATAAAATATTTGAAAAAAGTACATCTGTTAAATCTATAATAATTGTTTTATTAATGCTTGTTTCAATAATAACAACTATTGCTGTGCCAACAATTGAATATGCAGGTTTTGCATCTCTTGGAATGACTTTATTTATTTGTGCCTTTTATATCCCATTTTATGCTGTTGGAATATTTGCAAAGATACCTTTATTGTTCAGAGTTATATGGTTAGGATTTACAATTTTTCATTCTTCTGTTTTCTTTAGTACGTTACCTTTAGCTGATGCAGTTTCAAGTGATTTTATCTATTTAATTGGGGTTATAGTTGGTGTATTATGCTTAATTGGAATGATAATATGTTTTAAATTAATGCCAAAAAGGACAACATATGGTAATGAGTTGTTAGGTAAATTAAGAGGATTTAAAAACTTTTTAGAAACAGCAGAAAAAGACAAATTAGAAGCGATGGTTTTAGAACATCCAACATATTTTTATGATATTTTACCTTATACTTATGTTTTAGGAGTATCTGATAAATGGATTAAAAAGTTTGAGTCTATAAATTTACAGGCTCCATCATGGTATGATAGTCCTAATACTTTTAGTGTTGTGGCTTTTGGTTCATTTATGAGTTCGACAATGACTTCAGCACAATCTGTAATGTCTTCTAGTTCATCATCATCTTCATCAGGTGGTTCTTCTTCAGGAGGAGGATCAAGTGGTGGTGGAAGCGGAGGTGGAGGAGGTGGCTCTTGGTAGTCATCTTTTCTATATGATTTTTTGATAATTAATATATTAAGTAGTAAATTAATATGAAACAAGTAAGTGATAAATTAGAGTGTGTTTAAGATGGTAAAAAGTGAAGAAAAAATAATAATAGATGAACATATAAATATTGGTAGGTGGAATATAACTATATATGTAATTGTAGCTGTTATTTTGCTTTTTATATCTTTATATGTTGGTATTAAGTATAATTTTTATTATCATTTGATATTTATAGGCATAATAATAGTAATTAAAATTGGAGAACGTATAGATACATATTTAATCTAAAAAAATAAAATCTTATTTAGTTGATAATAATATTTTAGATAAAATTGGTAATATTGATTATTGGAATGAAAGATATTATTTTTTAACTGATAATTATATGATAATTAAACAAGACAAAGTAATTTGTTTCTTTTAATATTCTGAAATAGAAAGAATATACAAAGAGTGTTATACTTGGTTAGGTATGCATAGCTATTCACAAGAATATTTACATATTATAACAAATGATAATGATTTTAAAATATTAATATAAACTACTTTTTAGTTGGAGAAGATTATAAAGATATTGGTTCTTATTTAATAGAAAAGAATCCAAATATTAAGGTTGCTGAAACTGTTAAAAATAATTAGTATTATGAGATGATAGCATTATTTATTGCCTCTTTTTATTTAAAAAGTGAAAAAAAATTTTGCTTTTCTTTAATAATATTAGTGAAAGGAGGAATTAATGGTTTTTAATAAAGAAATCACAGGTTATGAGAATGAAGAAGAATTTGCTAATTATCTCAATGGAAAGCAAGTAGGAAGAGTCTATCCTAATTTTTTAGAATTATTATATAAGTTGTATGGCTATCTTGATTATAAGGACTATATAGAATGTTGGGTTAATAAGTCTAAAAGGAAAGCAGATATTTACATTAAGATTAATGGCTATGTTAGGGGGATTAGTATTAAGAAAGGTGTTAAGAACTCTGTTCATGTTGAGTCTATTGGTACTTTGGTTTCGTTTTTTAGAGAAATTGGTATTGATGAAGATATAATAAAAAAATTCTTGTATTATCAATATGCTGATGGAACAATAAATGGCACTGGTAAAATACGTATATCAAGTTCTCTTTACCGAGAAAAACATCAAAAAGATATTGATGAAATTAATAAGGTTTTTAATGATAAAAAATATATCAATGCTTTTGTTAATCGTTTTGTTTTACAAGGTAATAAGTCCGAATATGAGGTAGATGCTATTATATATGGTGTAGTTGAAGACTTTATTTTTATAACTAAAGAGGAAGTTTATTATATTATGTGGAAGCATTTAAAGGACAATGTTTCATCTTTACATGTATCTCTGTTAACATTACAGCCTATGGCACGTAATCTTAATTATAATCCTAAATATGAAGCTTGTAGAAATCAAGTTCAGGTAAAATGGTATAATATTTCTGATAATATTATAGAAGTAATGGCTTTCTATAGGAATAGAAAGTATCTTTCTTTTAAGTTTGGTATGGAAGATAAGAAAAGAACTTCATTTTAATATTAGTAATAAGTAGGAAAAATAATAAAATTATATATGTTTTATGTATTGTAATTTTATCATTTTATATACAAATTCTAAAAAGTGTACCTAAATTGTACCTAATTTTAAATGTATTTTATTAATTTTATTCTTAGTTTTATTATAATATTAAGTATATAAATTAAGTTTGAATAAAATGTTTAATATAGCGGATATTACTTATATTAGTAATGGTTTTTTTAGTAGATAATCTTTCTTTTCCAAGCTAACTACGGGAGATAATAAAAAAGAACTTAGTACATAGCTAAGCTCTTTTTAGTTATCAATTGGAGCGATAACAAAGGTTATTTGAAACTCCTAGTAGTAAAAGTTGATAAACAACTAATCACTAAAATAATAATAACATATTTTTCTAAAATATTAAATAGATTTAAAGAAAATTGGGTAAATAAATGGTATAATATATTTAGAAATTCGTTCAGGGGATGATATTATGCTTAAAGAAGTAAAAATAGAATTAACTAATAAATGTTCTAGAAATTGTAAACATTGTTCTAGTAACGCTACTAGTGGTATTGATAATTTAAAAGTTTTGGGTTTTGATGATGTATCTAGAATAATTAAAGAAGCAAAGTTAATGGGTGCTGAAACTATAGTTTTTACTGGTGGAGAACCTTTAATGTATGAAAGACTTCCTGAATTGGTTAAATTAACTTCAAAATTAGGAATGAAGTCAACTATTTATACTTTTGCATATAGAACCGATGAAACTTTAAATAAATACAGACAATTAATTGATTTAGGATTAAATAAATTAGTTTATTCACTTGCTGATTCACTATCTGATGAAGAAGATATTTCAGTTTATAATAAGACTGAATTTTTTGATAAAGTATTTGAAAACAATAATGCAAGATTAGGATTTCACTATACTGTTTCAAAAGATTCTTTTGCAAGATTAGAACAAGTGGTAAATGAAACTATTGAAACATTTAAAAGTAGAAGTTATTTTGATAGAGTTAGTTTATTAAGGTTTGTTCCACATGGTAAAGGAACTACTAATATGGACTTATCAAAAGAAGAATTATTAGCAATTAAAAACCTTTATTTAAACTCAAATGATAAAGATAGAATTAGATTAGGTACTCCTTGGAATATACTTGGTATTGAAAACACACTTTGTATCATAGCAGATGAAATAATGATAATTGGTTTTGATGGAATAGCATATCCATGTGATTCTATTAAATATTTTACTAAATTAGGTATTAGTGGAAATATAAGAGAGAACTCATTAATGGAAATGTATAATTCAGAGTATTTTAGTAATATTAGAAAATTTAATACTGAGAATCCTTGTTCAACTTGTGAACAATACTCTATATGTAAAAGTGGCTGTATTGGACAAAAGATAATTGCTAATTATACTGAAAGCGAGGATAAAGTTTTAACTTTAAAAAGATGTATTAACTCAAGAGATCCAAAGTGTATGAGGTAGATATATGAAGAAAAGACAAGAAGTATATGATTTATATTGGTATTTTGCTTGTGAAAGACAAAATATATTTTTGAAAAAAATAAACGGAGAATCTGCTCCATGGACTGAAGATAAAATCTTACAAGAGTATAAGTTTTGTAATAGTTATAGAGTTAATGATAGAGTTAGCCAATATTTATTAAAAAATGTTATTTATAATGGCAAAAAGTATTTTGATGAAGATATGCTATTTAGAATATTGTTATTTAAGTTATTTAATAAAGAATCTACCTGGGAATTATTATTAAATAATTTTGAGGATATTACTTTAAAAACATTTAATGTAAAAGAATATTCTAGAGTATTAGAAAATGCTATATCAAATGGTATTAAAATATATAATGATGCTTATATAAGTTGTGCTAATAAGGCATTTGGATATGATAGAAAACATGATAATCATTTGGCACTACTTAATAAAATGTTTAACGAAGATAGAATACAAGATGAAATAGTAAAATGCAAAACTATGGAAGAAGCATTTAATATAATTAAAAGTTATCCTTTAATTGGAAACTTCATGGCTTATCAATTAGTAACTGATATTAATTATAGTGAAGTGGTTAATTGGAGAGAAGATGAATTTACAGTTGCTGGACCCGGCTCACTTCGTGGAATTAAAAAGTGTTTTATTGACAAGGGTAAATTAAGTGATGAAGATATAATTAGATATATGTATAAACATCAAGATGAAGAATTTAAAAGGCTTAATTTAAATTTTAAAAGAATTGGTAATAGAAAATTACAATTAATAGATTGTCAAAATATATTCTGTGAATTAGATAAATATTGTAGACAAGCATTACCAGATATAAAATCAAATCGAACTAAAATAAAAAAGCATTATGTACCAAAGAAAGAAAAAATAGAATATATTTATCCTAAAAAATGGAAAATAAGCGGATCAAGATATTAAAATAAATAATATTGTGATATAATTGTTTAGAGAGGTGATCATATGAGTTATATTTCAAGAAAAGAACTATATAAAGAACTAGAAAAAATAAGAAAAAGACCATTAATCACATATGTTACTTCAATTAGACCTGGATGTTCGGCTCAAATGGCGCAAGATGTATTGCCATTATTTATAAAACAAATTAATTCAATTGAAAACACTGATGCTATTGATTTATTGATTATTAGCAATGGTGGTGATCCAATCGTTTCATGGAGAATTATTTCATTGTTAAGAGAAAAATTTAAAAAAGTTTCTGTATTAATTCCTTACACAGCATATAGTGCAGCAACATTACTTGCATTAGGTGCAGATGAAATAATTATGCATCCATTTGGAAATTTAGGGCCACTTGATCCACAACTAAGTTTTGCTGATGAAAATGGTAAAGTAAAAACAATAAGTTATGAAGATATAACAAAATATATTGAATTTGTGAAAGATACAGGAATTACTGACCAAGAATTATTACAAAAATCTTTTGAAAAACTAACTTCAGAAATACCACCAACATTGATTGGCTTTGCTAAGAGAAGTTCACAATTAGGTTTGACTATGGGGCAAAAGTTATTGGCTACTCATATGAATGATGAAAATAAAACAAAGGTAATATCGGAAACACTTAACACAAAGTTTTATCATCATGGTTATCCTTTAGCTAGAAAAGAAGCTAAAGATATTGGATTATCTATAGCTAATAGTAATAAAAAAATTGAAGAATTAATGTGGAAAATATATGAAGATTTTATGGATGATATGAATTTCAATACACCATATAATCCTCAAGCAATTATAATGGAGAAAATTTCAAAAAAACCTCAACCACAACCTGCAGCTATTAATGTCGTTAACGAAAAAAATAAGTTGGCTTGTCTAGAAAGTATTAAAATTAATTGTTATATAGAAGAAGAATTAATAGCAACATATGTAATGGCACCTGATACTTCATTAAATTCAAATATAATGATTAATCAAGGAAATTGGATTATAGAGGAAAGTGAGGGAAAAAATGATTAGTACTACAATGGGTATGCCATATACTCAAATTAATCAATCAGTAAAAATAGAAAGTCGAAAAGAAACTTCTAAGAATACACCTTATTTTTTTACTATTATAAAAGAAAGCCAAAAAATTAAAGATGCTAAACAAGTAAAAAATGAAAAAAAGGAAATAAAAAAATAAACTATTGGGCATATTATTCTATAGGAGGGAAATATGCCTAATAGTTTTTTTACTTCTTGTAACATTAGTAATATTAAATATACGAATGAAAAGTATATAACAGGAAGAATTTGTTTTAATAATGATGGTTATCGGAGTCTGTAAATAAAATTGTGTAAATAGAAACTTCTCCATGATAAAATAGAAGAA
>CAMMBX010000018.1 GCA_946494345.1 uncultured Mycoplasmatota bacterium
TATATATAAAGTTGTAGATAACTACGACACTAGCACCATTAATTATTTAGGGAGATATGTATGAATATTAAAGAAGAATTAATGAAGTTAAAAAATGGGTTATTGGCTAGAAGAGATAAAAAACAAGAAGAGAAAGAACAAAATATTCCTAATGATACTTTAGAAGTTGTAAAAGATGAATATACAACTTTTAGAAATATAAACTCAAGATTAAGAAATCTAGATGATAAAGTTGATAATTATATAAACTGGTATTTTAAAAATGCTGTAAAAGGTCATTATACTCCTATTGGTGAATATAGTGAGCCAATAAGAATGCGAGATTTAATTGAGAAAATAGCAGTTTGGTATGAATTAAGATATCCTCAATATGAAGTTAATAGATTAATGCTAGGTTCTTCAAAGGAAAGAACAGAGATTAATGAAGTAATGTTTAACAATAATCAATATTTTAGTGATATGCTTAATAGTTCAAACAATGTAAATCTAAATTGGGCAGACTTCTATAATAAAGAGGCTTTTATTAATTCATTACCAAGTAATGAACAGTTTATGTTTAGAGAAGTACATTATAGAAGTAATGTAACTATAGATGCTAATGTACCATATATAATTCGGTTACATTTTACACCAGATGGTATAGTAGAAATGGCCGAAAATTTTAATTATTTGAAAGAAGATAATTCTATTGACTTGGATAGTTATTTTGTAGGGAGACATATTAAAGAAGTATTACAATATTTAAAATCTAATAATATTTCTCTAAATCCTAACAATAATTTAGAAGAAGAAATTAAATGGCATGATAAATGGGTATTTCTAAAAGATGAATTTCTAAATTGTGTTATGTATAGAATAATTGAACGTGGTGGGAATAGAATTGGTCCTCGTAGAGCTTTCTTATTTGCTAAAGAATTTAATAGAAATATAGATATTCCTATGATGTATGGTGTTGATACAAGTGATCCTGGTTTAAAACTATTTGTAGATGAATATATAAAAGCAGGTGGCTCTCTTGATTTAATTTGTTATGAGAACTATTTTAGTAGAGCAGAGAAAAATGCGATACTAAGTAGTGTTAGTGTTAGAGAGATTATGTCTATAGAAAACCGTTCTAAAGGTAGACAGTATAGCAAATAAAAGAGTGTGACAATATGAAAATAGATATTATAAGTAAAGAAGAATTTAAAAAATATAAGAATGATATTGATAGTATTCATTTAGAAAATACTTATCCTAATGGTTATTTAATTGATGATGATTATTTAATTAACGCTTCCAAGGTAGTATTAGTATTTATAGATAGTAGAGTAGTAGGCTATGCTTCTTTATCTAAAGAAAATATTATTCCAGATGATGGAAGTGATTTTTCTGTTACTATATCACCTAATAATATTAAGATTAGACAAATTGCAATTAATAAGAAACATCAAAATAAAGGTATTGGTACTGTTTTAATAAACTATATAAAACAATATGCCAAAGATAATAATATTGATTATATTTATTTATATTCTATGGGGTTAAATAAAGATGGAGAAAGATTTTATTTAAAGAATAATTTTGTCTATAGTGGTGTTTGGAGTAATGATGAATATAAAGGGATAAAGGACTTTAAATCATTTTTTTATTCATATAAAGTTAAATAAAAAAGAAGCATTTGTGCTTCTTTTTATCATATTGAAACTCCCATCATATTATAAATAATTGTCATTAGGTTGTTTTCTATATTTGCAATATCTTCATCAGTTAAATCATTAATATTAACACTATTGCTAGTATCAATATCATTAAATTCTGCCACATCGTTAACTACTGTTTTTTCATCTTTTATACTTAAAATATCCATGTTAGTATTATTTCCTATTAAAGACATTGTAAATTCTGTAGTTATTTTATCATTGTTAGTAATAGTAGCGATATTAGCATGAAAAGCTGTGTTAGTTGTAGCATCTATTATAAAATTAACATTTATATTATTTTTATTTAAAACAATTGTTCCTATATTTGTATTATTACTAGTTAAATTTATTGTTGTTGTATTATTTTCTTTTGTAATAATTCCTTTAATAGTCTCAGTACCATTTTCTGATATAGAAATACTAGTCTTATCTTTAGTATTGAAAGTGATAGAATAGTTATTACTATCATTAGTTAATCCTAATTCATAGGTTACTATTTCTCCTTTATTAAGATAAATGCTGTAGGTTATAGAACTATTAGTAGTATCAGTTGTATTATTAGATGTATCTAATTCATTTATGCTATCACCAAGTATTTCTTTAGATCTTTCATCATTTTTTAAATCATCAATAATAGCAGTAGCGATTTCATTTAGACGATTACCTGTTAATTCTAAACTTATTTTTTTATTATTGTTTTCAGTAGTTACTTTAATATCATCATTGGTAATATTACTACCTAGACTTTCTATTATTTTTTCATAGATATAATTAATATCATCACTGGCTTTTATATTATCTTCTAAATAACTGAAAATATCATTTTCTTCAATCGTTATATATTTATCAAAGACATTTCTTAGAAAAATATAACTTATATTTTCAGTTTGATAAAAGTTAAGTCCTAATATTTCATTAGTATTTAATAGTAAATCTCCATTGAAGTATAAGGCTTTTTTATTAACATCTAGAAGATATAAATAATTAAAAGTACTATTATTTAGATTACCAATTATAACATCACTGCCATCAGTACTATTTCCTAATAAAGGATTAATATTAAAGGTAGTAGTACCTGTAATTGTTTGTTTACTAACTTTTTGTTCATTCTCACTATTTAGATTAAATGTTTCTTTTAAAGCTGTTTTTAAATCATTAAATGATGTTACTATTCTATTTTTATTAGCATAGTTTTGATATATTAAAATTCCTCCTGCTACTAATAGGCCTATCGCTACAATAATTATTATTGTAACAATAATTTTTCTCTTACTCATAAATTCACTCCTCACCAATATTATTATAGTTAAATTATAGCTTAAAAATTATTTTTAAGAAATAGATATCTAAAAATAGTTAAGATTTTACATAATATGACATAATTATGAAAATAATATTAAGGAGGTGTTGATGGTGATAAGAAAAAGAAGGTTATGGTATGTAGTATTAGTAATTGGAGGATTTATGATAATATTATTTACTTACAATATCACAAGTTATTTATATAGTTATAAAAGCGATTTAAAGTTTAAACAAGAATTAGAAGACAATATTATTAAAGATGATGTTAATTTTCTTTCAATTGATTTTTTACAGTTACAGGAAATCAATAATGATGTAGTAGGGTTTATTAAAGTAGAGAATACTAATATTAGCTATCCTATTGTTAAGAGTAGTGATAATACTTATTACTTAAATCATTCTTTTACTAATGAAAAAAATGATGCAGGTGCTATTTTTTTAGATTATAGAAATGACTTAGATAATCTTTCAAAGAATACTATTATATATGGACATGGAAGAATTGATAATAGTATGTTTGGAAGTTTAGATAATTTGTTAGAAGAAAAATGGCTTAAAAATAAAGATAACTATTATATAAAGATATCGACTCCTAAAAATAAAATGATATTTAAAATATTTAGTGTTTATACTATAGAAAAAGAAAGTTATTATTTAAAGACATACTTTAGTAATAGTAAATACTTTAAAACTTTTTTGGAGACTATTATGAAAAGAAGTATTTTTAATTTTAAGACAAATGTAAATACTAATGATAAGATATTAACATTATCTACTTGTAAAGATAATTATGGTAAGAGAATTGTTGTTCATGCAAAAATGATAAAAAAAGAAGAAACTAATTAGTTTCTAATCTTTATTTAATATTTTGTTAAAGGCATAACTTGCTAGAATTACGAAAAGTGATAGGGACATTATGTTTAAGATAAGAGAATCACTTGTTTCTGGGTTTTCTAAACTTTCTTCTAACTCATTAATTTCTTTAATACTTAATTCTTCTCCTGCTTCTAAATCGAACCTTGTATTACCAATTTCTAAAATAGCATCATTAGTATCGGATGGTACCCATAGAGTAGGGGTATCGGCAGTTTCTGTAGTGTTAATTATTTGACTATTAGGTCCTAATGTTAAATGAGGAGAAGTATTAACATTATTTCCTTTACCTAATTCAATTCCCCCAAAGCCATTTCCTGATACATCTATTGTACCTTCAAAAGTAACATGACCGCCATTAATAAGTAATCCAGCATTTCCACCAGTTAATTTAATGTTTTTGATAGTAGCGTTTGTCTTATATACTTGTAAAACATAGATACCGCCCCAGACAGTATTATCACTGCTATTGCTAGATCCAAATGTTCCTACATATTTAATTGTATGATTATTTCCATCAATAGTAACAGGACGTGTTATATTAATTTTCTCTGTTGTTTCTATATTACTGCCAAGAATAATAGTAGAGATGTTATTGTCATTTAAGGCTTCTTTAAGTTCGGCTTGGTTGTTAATAGTTTTACTAGATGCAGCGTTAACATTTAAAGTAGTACTTAGGGTAATTGTTAAAATTAATAGTAATAGAACTTTAGTAATATTTTTTTTCATATTTCCTCCTTTCCAGTATTAGTTTTTGTTATCTTGAGAAAAATATGCAAAAAATATGTCTTTTTATGGTACTAATTTTTGGCAAATGAGAAAAAGAGCATTAAGCTCTTTTGATGGTTGTGTATTTAATAATACACATATTTTACCAGAAAGAAGTAAGACTTCCTAGTGTTTGTACATATTAATTATATGTACATTATTATATTGTTCAAGATTTTAAATATTATTCATATATTATAAAGATAATTTATCTAGTATTGATAATTTTTTAATTTTAAGCTTATTATTTTTCTTGCTACCTAATTCAATGTTAGGTTTAACTGTTTATCCATGATAGTCTCTTTTTAATATAAGTTTTTTATTTTCTATAGCAATATCTACATTTTTAAAATTTTCTTTTGCTTCTTCTAAGTATTCATTTTTGTCTTCTTCTGGCCAAAAATGAGTTAATAATAGCTTTTTAGCATTAGATTTTTTGGCTAGAATACTTGCATCATAGGCAGTTAGGTGGGTTTTGCTCTTAGAATGATGTTTTTTTAGAAAAGAACTTTCACAAATAATTAAGTCAGCGTTATTACAAAATTCTATTAATTTTTCAAAGTTAGTAGTACCTATATCGGATGTATATATGATTTTAAAGTCTTTGTTTTGTAATTTAACCATATATGATTTAATAGTATGAGAGTTATTATCTTCAAAGGTTACTTTTAGATCATTAATATAAAAAGAATAGTTATTGTCTATAGCAAAATATTCGGAATAACTTTCTTTATTAGCTGTTATTTCTTGCTTATTAAATGCATAATCATCTTTTGGTAAGTAGATTTTAATTTTATTATTAAGTATTTCTAAATTATGATAAACGTAAGAAGCATATTGAATAGCACCGATATCCCCAAAATGATCTTTATGATAGTGAGTTATTATTACTTTTAAGTTTTGTAAAATATTGGGAAAGCTTAATAATCTTGTTATACCATTACCACAATCTAATAATATTTTTTCATTTTTATATTCTATTAAAAATCCGGGACAGTTCATATTGTTTTTAGGATAAGGTGAGATTGTTCCAAGTGGTGTTATTATTATTTCAACCATTTTATCTAACTCCTTTTCTTTATTAACATTTTTTCTTTAACTATAGGATCAACATATTTTGAAATGTCTTTATTGAGATTAAGTATTTCTTTAACCATACTTGATGATACGAATTGATATTCTTTATCGGCAAATAGACAAATTGTATTTACCTTGTTATTTGATATTTCTTTATTAATTTGTTGTAGCTTAACTTCATAATCGTAATCACTTAAGCTTCTTAGACCTCTAATAATGGCTTTACATTCGTATAATAAGGCAATATCTACTGCGGCCCCATTAGCAGTTATGACTTTTACATTATTAGTTTTTTGATATATATTTTTTATAATTTCCATTCTTTCTTCAATAGTCAATAATCCTGATGTTTTCAAGGGATTTTGTAAAACGGCAATTATAACTTCATCGAATAATTCATAGGCTTGTTTTATGATATTCATATGTCCTTTAGTTAGGGGATCAAAGCTTCCTGGATATAAAACTTTTGTCATAATGATTTCACCATCCTTTTAACTGTTTCTTTATCATTTGTCTTTAAAACATAGTTAAAATATTCATAATTAAAATCTATACTTGCTTTTTCTCTTAAAGCAAATTCTTTTTCAGTTATATTATCTCTTTTCATTGCTCTTTGTTTCCTAACTTCATATGGAATATCTAAAAGTATTTTTATATTACACATATTGAAATATTTTGAAATAGATAATAATAGCCAATCTAAAATAATAATTTTATCTTTATTTTCTTTTAGAAACTCATCTATTTCTACTTGCATGTATTTCCATGTAATATTAGATAATTTATGCATTTCATTTCTAGAGTCAAAAATTATTTCTCCAAGTTTTTTTCTATCAATATTATTATCATTAATAATGGAATTTCCAAATGAGTTTATTAGTTCTTCTTTAACTTCTTTTAATAATAAAACTTTATGACCAACGTTATCTATGTCTAAATGGATCGCTTCATGGTTAGTTAGTTCTATTATTTGTTTGGCTAATGTACTTTTGCCACTACCGCTTTTACCACAAATGCCTATAATCATATTACTTCCTCCTTTAATTGCATTATATTACTTTTATTGATATAATTAAAATGCATATTTATTATCTTTAACATAACTGGAGGTTATTATGAATATAGACTTTGAATTATATAGAGTTTTTTATGTTGTGGCAAATCATAGTAATATTACGAAAGCGAGTGAAGAGTTAAATATATCCCAGCCTGCTATAAGTAAATCAATTAAAAATCTTGAAGAACAACTAGGTGGTCAATTGTTTGTAAGAACAAAAAGAGGTGTTATTCTTACGGAAGAAGGAAAAGAGTTCTATAGTTATATTAAACAGGCTATTGAATATATTAATAATGCTGAAAATAAATTTACTGATCTTATTAATTTAGAAACAGGATGTATAAAGATTGGTATTAGTACTACATTAACTAAAGAATTTTTACTTCCATATTTAGAGAGATTTCATTCTTTATATCCTAAAATAGATATACAAATTATAACTAGTTTAACTTCTGAATTAATGCCTAAATTAAAGGGCGGTTTAGTTGATTTAATAATATTAAACTTAAATGATAAAGTTTATGGTAACGATGTAGATATAATTAAATGTAGAAAAGTAAATGATTGCTTTGTAGTAAGTGATAAGTATAAAGATTTAGTTAATAAAGAAATATCTTTAAAAGAGTTAAATAATTATCCTTTAATATTACAAGCGAAAGGTTCAAATATTAGAGAGTTTTTAGATGATGTTGCAAGAGAAAATGGTGTTATTCTTAGACCAAATATTGAATTAGCAAGTTATTCCCTTGTTGTTGAATTTTCTAAAATAGGGTGGGGAATAGGTTATGTAACTAAAGAATATATAAAAGATGAAATAAATAATAAAGAGTTATTTGTGTTAAATATAAAAGAAAAAATACCTAGTAGGTATGTTGGAATAGCATTATTAAAAAATCATGTGCCTAGTTTTAGTACAAAGAAACTTATTGAGATTATTACTGATCATAATGCTTAAAATATTAGTTTTATAAATATCAATTAAAATAGTACCTAATATATTTTTGATTAATCCAGTTATCTTTTATTAAGATTTTACCTTTTCCTTCATATTTTGCTAATTCATTATCTAAATGTTTACTGACAAAGTAGGAATTAAAATTAATTTCTGATAATTTATCCTTGTTTTTGTCATATATAATTCTAGGAATAATATGTAAATTCCAGCCTTTTTTTAAATATTCAGAAAATTCTGTTATTCCATTTAAAGAAGAAGTTGTTATAGTATTATCTACTGTGGATTCGATTTTATGAAAGCCAGAAAATCTTACTAATACATCTCTTATATCATTCATAGTTAGATGTCTTAATTGCATGATAATTTCATTTTTATGAGAAGATTCATTCACTCTGGCAAATGATGAATGTAATGCTGTTTCTGCGGCCAAATGACCAATAATTAATGTGATAAGTTTTTTTTGATAACTTCTTTCAGGGTGAGGCCATTCTATTTCAGAAGAAGTTATCATTTTTTTATATTCTTCCTCATCCATATTTAAAATATTCTTACATCGCTTTATATCATATTCTACTTCAGGTGTAATAATTGTAGGAAGTTTATATATTAAATGTGAGTAATTTTGAAATTCATCATAAGTAATATATCCTCGTTTTAATATATTACTAATATGTTTATAATGATTTATATTTGGTACTTTCTTATTATGTTCTAAAAAATCACATATTTTGTAGAAAGAATAGACTAAATTCCCTGTTTTATGACCAAGACCAGTATTATATAAATATCCATTAGGAGTTATATACCATGAATTTGGCCAATTAACTGTTATTCCATCACTTTTAGGAAGAATTGTTATTGCTTGCTTTATTTCAATTTCATTTAATATCATTCTTATTTCTTGTTGAGTGCTTAATAGAAATTCTTTATAATTTGGATAAAAGCTAATTAAATAATTAATATTATAATATATTTTTTTTAATACACATTGTAAATTCCAAGATGATAAATCTATTTTTTCTTTTAAATCATAATGGGTTTCAAAATACCATTCATCTTTATGCTGAAAAAACTCTTCATTACTTAACCGAGTCTCATATGATGATAAATTATATTCAGGTGTCTTCATCATTAAATTTTCATTAAGAGCAACTATTAATTCATCTATTTTATTTAATTTTGGAAATAAGTTACCTATTTTTTTTAAAAGATTATCAGAAAAAGTTATATTGCTTGTAAATAAGTCTTGCTTTTTATCAAAAGATTCTCTAATTAAATAGGTTTTAAAATCTTTTAATTTTTCTAATTCTGAAAAGTATTTGTACATTAAACCACTTCCTATAACTTTTTCGATTGATACTTATTATACTACTGTTTAATAATAGTTCACAACAATTTATTGTTTTCATGCTTCTATGATGTTATCGATGAATATGTGGCTTTTTTAAATTGACAAAATAAAACTACTTTCAATTTAATTTTGAGAGTAGTTTTATATTATCTCGAAAAAAGTTCGAGTATTAATTCATATGGTGCTGATGAGGAAGTTATCTACAACTTTTTATAAAATGATTGATATAAAAATAAACATCTAAATTCCTTTAGTAAACGGATACGTAACAATATTTTGCTAAATATGGCATACTATTATCAGTTAAAAATCTCAATGCTTTGATAATGTTTTATCTAATCCTGAAAAATAATCAACTACATCTATTAACCATTTTTCATTTGGTTCTTGAATAAATTCAATCTTTTTCTTCTTTGCTAATAGAAATCCTATCTCAAACATAACTGTATTTCCAATATATCCATCTTTATCACAAATTAAAATATTCTCGGATTTCAAACATTTTTCAATAAAATCTGACTCTATTACAATAGGATCATCACTTACATCATCTTCAAAAACTATAAAACCATTTTCAGATAGTTTTACATTTGATAATTTAGGTGCTAAGACTTTATAACCATTTTCTTCTAATTGTAATTTTTTTTCTTTAATTACTACCAATTGTTTTCTCAAACTGCCTAACAATGAAATTGTATTTTTTTCATCTTTTTGATTTTCTACATGCAAATTAAATTCTAGATTTCTATCAACACCTATATTACTTTCATCATCAACAATTATTTCTCCATATTTTCCTGGCAACATTTTTAATTTATATTTTTCAAATAGATATGGATATGCTAAAGTTCTAATTATTTCTAGAGGAAATTGTACAACTTCTTTATAACCATTATTATTTTTTTTGGAAATGCATGACATTAACCATTCTGATTCATCTATAGCATTCCAGAGGAAAATTTCTTGATTCATTGCCATTAAATATCCTAATATAAACATTGTATATTTATCTAAACTACCATCCGAATTACAAACATAAACTACATCACTTTTTAAACAGTTATCTATCTGCTTAATTATATCTTCTGAAGATAAATTAGGTAAATTAGATTTTTTGGGTATTCCATTATCATCAAATATTTTTCTTAATTCTTTATCATCAATTAATATGGGACCTTTTGTACCAAAAAAATATGCAATATTTCTTAATATGATTTCTTTTTCTTCATCATCTATTTGATATTTATCGCAATAATATGAATTAACATTTTGTGACAAAAATAAATATTTCATGAACACCATATTATAAATATTATTCCCTATTAATGCAATATCAATATAACCATCAGTAATTTCTTTTCTCAATCACACCACATCCTGTTTTAAGCATTAAAATATATTATATAATATCTTATGAGTAAAATCCATAATATTTTATTGCGACAAAATATTTAACCTCCTAGGTATTATGACGCAAGCATCAAAATTGCCAGCAAGGATTTTTGGTACAATAAAAAATCAGTCATATTTCAGACTGAACTATATATTATCGTTCGAATAGTTCGAACAGATTTCCCAATGGTGCCGGAAGTAAGAATTGAACTTACCGCTGATCCTTACCAAGGATCTGTTTTACCACTAAACTATACCGGCAACTACATTTAAATTTTAGCATAGTTCATCATCATAATCAATAAACTTTTTTGACTTAATTTTTAAATATGATATGATAGTATTAACTAAGGAGTGATAATATGAATATAATTAATACAGAAATGCTAGTATCAGCTTTATTTGTTTTAGGTTTTGATAAAGTTGATCCGTTACTTTTTACATATACTTTAGCACATTTATCAAAAGATAATACTGCTAACTTTGAATTTATTGACAGCAGTTTTTCACCTCTTTTTGATAAGATTATTGATTATACTGGAGGAGTATTTTCACTTAAAGAGGGAATTGCTCTTGAAACTGTAGTTACTCCAAATTTAAATAATGATTGGACTTTAAGAAAGGCTTTATCTACTAATAAAGAATTATTACGCTCTTTGAATTTCTTAGATTTTAAAGAAATTGTTATGAAAAAGATAGATTCGCTTGGCTTAGATAGAATAGACCAACTAGGTTACTTATTTAGCGATAAAGAAATAACACTTGTTGGTGAAATGTTTGGAGCAGATGATAATAACATTTTTGTAAAAAAACGCGTTAATTAGATTTTAAAAGAAATGGGAGATTATATATATTTTTAAATATCATTCTACTAAATATAGAATATTTAATAATTTGGTGAGGAATTATTTTGGTATATATTTAATTGGACAAGGTGACATTACTTAAAGGATTAAATTAATATAATATTAATTATGATACTGATAATAGCTTAAAAGTTCCTCATATAATAGTATCCTTAAGTGAAGATGCTAGTGCTAATGATTCTAAAGATTTAGATGAACCTATTAAAGTAAGAGGAAGATTTTATTATTTTATAAAATATAATGGAAAAGAATATGTATTATTTGAACCATATCTTGATTATGTAAAGAAACTATAATTAAAACTACTTTCATTTACTTTGAGAGTAGTTTTTAATATTATCTCGAAAAAGTTCGGGTATTAATTAATATGGTGCTGGAAGTAAGAATTGAACTTACCGCTGATCCTTACCAAGGATCTGTTTTACCACTAAACTATACCGGCAACTACATCTAAACTTTAGCATAGTTCACCTTCATAATCAATAAACTTTTTTTGACTTAATTCTTAAATGTGATATGATAGTATTAACTAAGGAGTGATAATATGCTAGCTTTTACAAAAAGTAGTGAAGATAATATTAATGAAGAAAGAATTGTTAATCAAATAAGAGGGCTTGGCATTGATATGATTCATGAAGCGAACAGCGGTCATCCTGGTATTGTACTTGGTGCTGCTTCTATTATCTATACTGTATATGCTCATCATTTAAGATTTTCTAAAGATAATCCTAGCTTTTTTAATAGAGATAGGTTTGTGATGAGTGCAGGACATGGTTCAGCTTTACTTTATGCTACTCTTGCGATGGCTGGATTTAATATTGAACTTGATGATTTGAAAAAATTTAGAAAAATAGATTCTATTACTCCAGGTCATCCTGAATATGGAGTAACACCTGGAGTTGATGCGACAACTGGACCACTTGGTCAAGGAGTTGCTATGGCTGTTGGTATGGCAATAGCTGAAAAACATACTGAAGCTTTAATTAATGATAAGAAAAATAATATCATTGACTATAAAGTATATTGTTTATGTGGTGATGGAGATTTGATGGAGGGGGTAAGTTATGAAGCATTATCTTTAGCAGGTAATCTTAAACTTAATAACTTAATACTTTTATATGACTCAAATCATGTATGCCTTGATAGTGATACTAAGAAAACATTTACTGAAGATATTGAAGCTAGATTTAAGGCAATGGGCTTTAATGTTAGCACTGTTAGTGATGATATTAAAGAGATTGATAAAGCGATTACAAATGCTAAGTCTAGTGATTTACCTAGTTTAATTCAAGTTAAGACAACAATAGGAAAGTACTCAAGAAATGCTGGTAAAAATATTGTTCATGGAAAACCTCTAGATGATGAAGATATTACTAATATTAAACATGAATTAGGGCTTAGAGATATACCATTTACTGTTTCAAATGAAGCTTTAGAAGACTTTCAAAAGCTTATAGATGATAGATGTAGTAATTTAGAAAATGACTTTAATGAAAAATATGAAAATCTTGATGATAAGAATAAAGAGTTATTAGATTCATTGATGTCAAGTGATAAGAAAATAGAACTTACTAATTTAGACTATGCTTATCCAGAAGAAAGGGTTGAGTCTTTAAGGAAAGCTAGCAGTAAAGTATTAAATTCTCTTGCTAATTCTAGTAAATTAATATTTGGAGGGGCGGCTGATCTTTCTAGTTCAACTATAACATATCTAACAGATAAAGGAGACTTTTCAAGCGATGACTATAATGGTAGGAATATTTTCTTTGGTGTAAGAGAATTTGCTATGGCTGCTATCGCTAATGGACTTGCGCTATCAGGATATCGTCCTTTTGTCTCTACTTATTTAACCTTTAGTGACTATTTAAAACCGGCTTTAAGACTAACTTGTCTTATAAATTTGCCAGTTACTTATATTTTTACTCATGATTCTATTACTGTAGGGGAGGATGGACCAACACATCAAGCAGTTGAACAATTAGTTAGTCTTCGAGCAACTCCTAATTTAGAGGTATTTAGACCAAGTGATAGTAATGAAGTAATTGGTACTTATAAAACCATCTTTGAAGAAAATAAACCTGCTTGTATTATCTTAGGACGTAATGAGACTAGAATAAGAGAGACATCTTCTGTTCCTAATGTGGCTAAGGGGGCATACATTATAAAACAAGAAGAAAGAAAGTTAGATGGTATTATTATTGCGACAGGTGAAGAAGTAGATCTTGCCTTTGATGTTGTTAATGCTTTATTTGAAAAGGGTTATGACTTTAGAATAGTATCAATGCCATCAATTGAAAGATATAACTTATTAAGCGATGAAGAAAAAGAAGAGTTACTTCCTATTGGTAAAAAGAAATTTATTATTGAAAAGTCGTCTGCTTACTCTTGGTATCAGTTTGCATACAATGATAACTACTTATTTACAGTAGATAGATTTGGGGCTAGTGGAAGCAAGGATGATATAAATAAAAAGTTTCATTTTACTACTGATGAAATCGCTCTAAGAATAGAAGAGATAATTAAATAATTCGACAATGTTTTTAAAACTTTCTTGTTATAGTTAAGATGGTGATTATAATGAGAGAGTTTTTTATTTTTGAACTTAAAGATGAATTTAAGAATCTATATATAGATAAACCTAGTATTCTATATAATATCTTTGAACAGATTTATACTTTAAAAAAAGAAGAATTAAATTATGGATATAGTCTTTTCAGACAGTTAACTAAGAAGATAGATAAAGATAAGACTGATAGATATTTATTTGTTAAATATCATCAGAGTATCCCTTATAGTAAAAAAGGTGAGACTCATTACTACAATAATCCTGCTCATGATGAGATTAGTACTTTAGTAGTAAAAAGAGCTTATATGTTAGTTAAAACTAACTATTATGACTGTTTCTTCTTTGATGAGTTAAATAGTATTAATAACACTTATTTTGCTGTTGATTTTAAAAATCAAGACTATTTCTTTCTAGATAGCAAGAAAATTCTTGTATAAATATTTATTTTAAGGTAATATATTGTTGTAAGGAGAGTGTTATTATGTTACACGATATATTGTTAGTTTTAATAGGTTTAGTAATAGGCGCTGTTATTGGTTTCTTTATTGCAAGAACTGTTACTAAAAGATATATGAAAAAAAATCCACCTATTAATGAAGAAATGATTAAAGCTTTAATGATGCAGATGGGTAGAAAACCTAATCAAAAACAAATTAATCAAATGATGAAATCAATGCAAAA
>CAMMBX010000019.1 GCA_946494345.1 uncultured Mycoplasmatota bacterium
TTTACTATCCATAATATATCCCTTCCTTCCATTTTTATCTTATATATTTATGTTAGCATAATTACCTATCCAATTCAATCATTTACTGCATTATTTGAAAGTGATTACCTGAATCTAAATATAAATATCCTTTCTTACCATCTAACTGTGGCAAAACATCATTATAATAATTTAATCTTTCAAACTTTGTAATCGTCATATAAACACTATTACCATCATCCATATATAATAAAAACCTATCTTCATCATATTCATTTGGATCATATCTAATTTCACTAATCTTTTCTCTAATACTTAAATCTATTCTTTTATAATATTTAATAAAACTATTTAACTTATTACTAGGTATTTCATTAATCAACCTTGGAATAACATAAGGAGTCTCCTTATCAAGAGTTATCTCATCTTTATTTTCTAAAACATACTTACCATTATCTTCTCTTTTATATAATATTTCATATTCTTCTACCTTTATTTCAATAATATGATAAAACTTTCTATCAATATCAACACTTTTAATAAGAGGATTCTTACTTATTCCCTTTTCCATAGAACTATTTAAAGTCTTATAGAAACTAGGGTAATCAGAAAGATTTGCTAGTTCTATAATCTCATCATCACTTAAAACAACATTACCAGTGACTATAATATTTTTAACTTTAGTATCAAGAATAAAAAGACATACAAAAACTATTACAGCGATTACTATAATAAATACTAAAAACGGTAATAGTCTTAATTTTTTCTTCTTGATTACTTTAGTCATATCACACTACTCCCAATTTACAAATTCTTGTTCTACTCTTAAATCTATTCCATAATGTTCCCTAACAGCATCTTTTACAAATAAAATTAAATCATGTATATCTTTAGCACTTGCATTTCCTTTGTTAATTATAAAATTAGCATGAATATTACTAACTTCCGCTCCTCCCTTAGTCAATCCTTTAAGCCCAATATCTTCTATTAATTTACCTGCAGGATCAGCATCTTCTGGATTTCTAAAAACACTTCCGGCACTAGGATAATTTAAGGGCTGAGATTTAACACGTCTTTCCTTTCTATCTTTTACAACACTCTCTAAAGCCCCTTTATCTCCTTTTTGCAAGCTTAAAGTTACTTCTAAACAAACATAATCAGGATGAGACTGTAAAAAACTACTACGATAATGAAAGTCCATCTCTTTATTAGTAAGTGTTATAATTTTTAAATCATCAGTTAAGACTTTAACATTCCTAGTAATATATCCCATATCACTTTTATAAGCTCCAGCATTCATATAAACCGCTCCCCCAATTGTTCCTGGAATACCACAAGCAAATTCTAGTCCTGCTAAGCCTCTTCTTATAGATTCTTTAGCAACTTTCATTAAAGATGCTCCCGCACCACAAACTATTTTATTACCAAAGAATTCTATCTTATTAAATTCATCTAATTTAATTAATACACCCTCATAAGTTTTATCACTAAATAAAAGATTACTACCATTACCTAATACTTTATGTTTAATATTATATTTTTTTATAAGTTTACAAAGTAATACTAACTTATCAGTATTCTTAGGATATATAATCGCTCTTACTAATCCTCCTACTTTATAAGTTGTATATTTACTAATGAAAACATCTTTTACAATCTTACCAATATCATTAGACTCAACTTCCTTAAAAAATTCATCCATCCTATTCATCCCTTACTAATTTTACTATTTCTAAATATATACGTGAAGCACTGTCAGTCACCCTTCTTTTAAGCAATGCTTTAGAAATACTTTTTAATTTATCTTTATCATTAATAGTCTCATCTAATAATTTAATTAAGTTATCTTTATTAAAATCAGCTTCTTCAAGTATAATACAAGCCCCATCATCTTCTAATGCTTTAGCATTAATATATTGATGATTATTAGTAACATATGGACTAGGTACCATAATAGCAGGAAGTCCAATACTAGTTACTTCTGCTATAGTAGAAGCTCCACTTCTTGTAACAATTAAATCAGCATCTTTCATATAACTAATTAAATTATTTAAGAAAGGAACTATTTTTACATTATTACTTAATTTAACATCTTTATATTGATCATAATAATTATTACCTGTAATTAATAAGACCTGATAATCTTTATCTTTAAACAAAGGTATAACCTCTTTTAACTTATTAGTCATTGTTAAAGATCCAAGTGACCCCATAACTATTATAACAAGTGCCTTATCTTTTTTAAAGCCCAAGGTTGTCTTACTAATCTTTTCTATATCTTTTATTTGTTCACTACGAGGATTCCCCGTATATACCGTTTTTTCTTTAGGAAAATCTTTAATACTTTCTTTAAAAGAAACTAATACTCGATCTACATATCTTGATAAAAATTTATTAGAAACACCAGGAATAGAATTTTGTTCATGAATAATAGTCTTTATTTTAAGTTTATGCGCTGAATATATAACAGGAGCACTAATATATCCTCCAAAACCAATAACAACATCAGGCTTAAATTTAAGTAATTCCTCTTTAGCTTTTTTACATGCTTTAAAGTATGTTTGCATTACTTTAATATTTTTAAAGATGTTTTTTCTATTTAGTCCTTTCATCTCTATACCTACATAAGATATTCCTTCTTTAGGAATAATATCTTTTTCCATTCTATCAGTAGTTCCAATATAAAGAATTTTAACATTTTTATCTTTTTCTTTTAATTTAGAAATTAAAGCTAAAGCAGGAAAAATATGTCCTCCTGTCCCTCCTGCTGTTATAACTATTCTCATTTTTTTCATCCTTCCTATTAATATAAGATATGTAATTTCCTAACTATTTATTATATTTTGCAATTAAGCTTTCAAATTCATTTTTTATATCTTCAAGTCTCTTTTCAGTAGATGCTTCAAATCTTGCCGTTAAATTAGGTCCTGTATTACTAGCTCTTACACTAGCCCAAGAATCATCAAAAGTAACTCTAACTCCGTCTATATTATTATATTTATAGCCTTTATCTTTACAATAATCTTCTATCTTTTTAACTACATCAAACTTTATTTCATCCCGAGTTTTATATTTCATCTCAGGTGTAGAATAATATCTATTAATACCATCTAATAATTCTTCAACCGTTTTATTAGTATTAGAAAGTATCTCAAGTAATCTAAGTCCTGCATAAATACCACTATCAAAGCCTAAAAACTTATCTCTAAAATAAACATGCCCTGATAACTCTCCTCCAAAGGCAAGATCTAATTCTTTAACTTTCGCTTTTGTATAAGAATTACCAGTTCTATAACAATATGGAGTTCCTCCTAATTTAACGATTTCATCTTCTAAAGATTTACTACACTTAACATCATATAAGAATGTCTTATTAGATACTTTATTAATAATATCTCTAATAATTATAATCATATAATAATCTATTGGTATAAAATTTCCTTTATTAGAAATAACACCTACTCTATCTCCATCACCATCAAAAGCAAGACCAACATCATAATTTTTTTCTATAACAGTTTGTTTTAATTCACTTAAATTACTCTCAATAGATGGATCAGGATGATGATTAGGAAAAGTTCCATCACTTTCACCATTAATGATAAAGTAATCAACGTTAACTCTCTTAAAAACATCATTTAAAAGAATAGAAGTAGTTCCATTACCAGGATCTAATACTACTTTAACTCTTCTTTTTCCGAAAGATAAATTATCAGTTAAAGCCTTAATATAATCTTCTTTAACATTTTTCTTAGTTATAGATCCCTTACCATAATGAAAATTACCTGCAACTATATATTCATAAAAATCTTCTATTTCTTTACCTTTAGCATTATCATAGTTTGTAAAAGCAAACTTAAAACCATTCTCATCTTTTGGATTATGACTTGCCGTTATCATAATACCACTATCTATTTTTAAATCTATACAAGCGAAATAATACATTGGTGTAGTACATAAACCAAGATCAATAACATTTATTCCTGTCTCTATTAACCCTTGAATTAAAGCTTGATGTAAATCAGGAGAAGAAATTCTATTATCATGTCCTACTACACAAGAACTTTTTCCTAACTCATATAATTTACTACCAAAGCCTAAACCAATAGTATAAGCTGTATCAACATCAATATCTTTATCAACAACTCCCCTTATATCATAACCTCTAAATATATACTTATTAATATCTTCTTTTATTTTCATAATCTTTCCTTTCTCTTCTCATTATAGCATTTTTTTATAAACAAAATTTAATCTTTCCTAAATCTCTACATAACTTGACAATTATTTTTGTTTCTTTTTAATGCCTTTAATATTATATCTTTTTACCCTACTTAGAGGATTAGTATAATCACTTATATTAATTTGTGGGAACGCATTTAACATATGACGAATAAAAAAGTTCCTTTTAATATCTTTCTTCTTAAATAACTCTTCTCTAATAATTTTAGTAATCTCTGCTGTAGCATCTTTATTTTTAAATCTTACTGTTGAGATCTTTACTTGACATAAAGTTGTTATTGTTATAATAATATCAATAACAAATATCAATAAAAGTGTAAGAGAAATTATTCTTAAAGCCAAAAAAGAAAGTTTAGAAACTAAGAATATAGTTATAGGATTAATTAAATATGTAAATAAAACTCCTCCTATTCCAAACAAAAAGGAATTAAAAAGACACACTCTTCCATCTAAGTTGAATTTCCTATCACTATAATCCCACCATCTAGCTTTAAATATTTTCTCTAATACATAACTAGTAATATATTCAACAACAGAACATACAAAAGCACTCATAACAAAAACAGTAAAGAAGTCATCTTTATACCTTATAATAAAAGAACCCATTAAAATGCAAGATATCCCATATATTGGTAAATATGGTCCCAAACAAAAGCCTCTATTTAAGACTAACTTTCCTTCTCGTATAGAACAACTTAGTATCTCAGAAAGGTAACCAAGAAATGAATAAATCATAAATAAAAGAAAAATATAACAAAAATCGTTTAACATAATCCACCTAACCCATAATCATACTTAATATTGTTATTAGAATACCACAACCTAAGCCAATGAAAGTTATCTTTTTATTCTTTGTCTTTTTAACTTTAGGATATAACTCAAAGATAATAATGTATAGTAGCATTCCTATTGTAAGAGCAAGTAGAGAACCTATAATAGTATCACTAACAGCATTTATATTTAACAAATATAAAAATAGGCCTCCTAAAAAACTAGAAATAAATAAAGAACCTATACATAATAAAGATTTACTAGTATTATCTTCATTAGTTAAAGTAGTTGTTATAATAATACCTAAAGGAATATTATGTAAGCCAACCCCTATACTCATCATAATGCCTAAACTAACATCATTAGTCGCCGTTAAATATATTGCCATACCTTCAACAAAGTTATGAATAATTAATGCTATAGTAGCAAGTAAACCAATATGAATAATATTTTTCTTTTCTTCTTTTTTGGTCATCTTATTATCTTCATGTTCTGGTATAAAATCATCAATAATTTTAAATATTAAAAGTCCCAAACAAGTGAAAATAATAAAAAGATAAATATGTTTAATACCTAAATGTTCTATAGTATGACCTAATAAGTCTACTAATATTAACATTGTAAGTAAAGATAGGGCAAAAGCAAAAATAAAGTCTAAAACTTTCTGCTGTTTCTTTAAAAAGAATGCTATTATAACACCTATAATTATAAAGAATCCTAATAGAAACGTTATAAATAAAGCAAGTGTATTATGCATAAATTATCACTCCTCATCTATATTCACAAATACTTTCTACTATAATTTTATATTATAATATTAAGTTAATTCAATTAAATCAAAAACATAAGGCTTTATAATATTATTATTAGCAAAATCTCTATTTTCTTTTAAAGTCAAATTAAAATTATTATGCTTTACATTTTCTATTTGTCTTTTATATAAATCAGTATCTATTTGGTATATTAAAACATTCTTTGACCATCCTTCCTCAAGGCGTTTTTTTATATACCATTTACGAATGTTTTTATCTTTTACTTTTTGTATTAAAGTAATATTATGTTTCTAAGGTAATTTTGAAAAGTTTAAGCAGTGCAAAAACACATCATCATCTTTATATTCTTCATAAAAAGCTTTCATATAATTCAAATTACGAACGGAAAAGCCTTTCAAAGTTGGAAAAGTATTTTTAAGTTCAAAAAACACTTTTTCTACAAATTTATTTTCCCAAGAAAAGTTCTCACTAATTATCTTTCCTATTCTATAATAAAGATTAACTAAATTAGTATTAGCATTTACCATAATTTCTAGCTGAGTATCTTTAACATTTTTTTAATACCATCACATATTTTTCTAAATGATTTATCTAGCATAATCAACGATCTCCTTAAAATATTACTGTTAAAATAACAATTATAGCAAGGATAATACGATAAATCATAAATAGTTTAAAGTCATGTTTTTTAAGATATTGTAATAAAAACTTAATACAAATTAAACCAGTAACAAATGATACAACAATTCCTAAAATAAAGATAGTTGCATTTTCCATAATTAATGATACTGCTCCATCATCTAATAATTGAAGAACGCATGCTCCAAGAACTACTGGCGCTGATAAATAGAAAGAAAACTTCGCTGCACTTTCTCTATCTACTTTTAAGCATCTTGCACTAGCAATAGTCGTACCACTACGAGAAAATCCAGGTATTAAAGCAAAGACTTGAGAACAACCTATAATAATAGCATCCTTAAAAGAAATCTCTTTTGTATTTTTCTCACTCTTACTTTTTTTATCTACTAAATAAATAATAACACCCATAACTATTAAAGCAGTTGCAATTAATAGATAATTAGTTCTAATTGCATCTTCAATAACATCTTCAAATAAAACTCCAACAATAGCAGCAGGAATAGTGGCAACAACTATTTGCCAAAACAACTTACCGTCTTTATCTTTTACTCCTTTAGTAACACCTTTTATAACCATATTTAAAAAGTCTTTAAAGAAAAATACGGCAATAGCAAGTAAAGTACCTAAATGTAGAGCTAAATCAAAACATAAAGCTACTTTAGTAGACATAGAAGCCCCTATTCCAAATAAATCTCTAAAAATAATTAAATGAGCACTACTTGAAATTGGTAAAAACTCTGCAATCCCCTGAATAATTCCTAAAATAATTGTATTAATAATATCTGTCATAATAAACCTCTTTTCTACTCAACAATTATATCATTAAAAAGATAGAAATAAAAGAACTATAAAATCAATTAGACAAATATAAACACTAGCCACCTTGATAAAAATTAGCAACTAATTTTTTAATTTTACCATCTTCAATATCAGCTTTATATCCTGTATTATTTCTATACATTGGTGAAGTTACATCATTATTACCTACAATTAAAGTCTCATTTTTTTGTTGTTCCAAATAATCGCCAAAATGTTTTTTCATAAATTCTCTTGCAATAACAGCACTGGGACTATTATTTATTTTTTTAGGCTTAGAATTTAAAATAGCATCTTTTAATTCATCTTTTACTTCTTTAGCATAAACAGTACCTTTTACATTTGTTTCAAATATATCCTGATAAAGTCTTTTATCACATAAGAAATTCAAACATGGATCAAAAGTATATTCATTATTATTATAATGAAAATTAATCCAAGAATGCCAATATTTTTCATATTTATCAAATATCAAGTTTCCTCTTTCAATATAATCATCATCAGGAAGAAATACTATAGCACTTTCAGTAGTTTGCCAACACCATCCTTCTAAAAGTCTTTTTGGCATTAAATCAAAAATTAAACCACTATAATCACCACAAACTTCAATAGTTAAAGCTTGAAGTTTATTCTCTAAATATTTAAACACTTCATCTTTAGCCATATTATCTTGTAATATTTTAAATCTTTCTTGTTCACTTAGTATATTTTCATCTTTTAAGTTTTCTTTTCTTAAAATATAATCTAAGACATAATCACAAGCTATTTTATCTTTCATATTTTCCTCCCTTAAAATTTATATAAAAATTGAAAAAAGCATAGACTTATCTATACTATTTCTCAAAACTATCCATGATTAAAGGAACAACATTTTTCTTACGAGAAACACAGTCTTGGATATATTCTCCTTCTTCCATTTCCTTATCATAAGTATTGTTCATTATCTCTTTAGCTTTTCTATTAAATAAAACATAAGATCCATTCTTAATGATATCAGTTATATATAAAGCGATTAAAGAATAATTATTCGCTTCAGCTTCTCTATCTAAAGTATCAAGATATGCATCCATGTCCTTTTTAATATCATCAAAATTAGTTGTAAAGAATTGTCCTATACCTAGAGTCTTATCATCTACTGTATATAGTTTAAAATCGTTATATAAAACATCTTCATAACTCATACCCTCTAAAGAAGTACCAGCTTTAATAAGATTAAGTCCATACTCTTCATAATCAACTCCAGCAATAGAAGCTAACTCCTTAACAGCTTTTCTATCTAAATCAGTTGTTGTTGGTGACTTTAATATTAAAGTATCCGAAACAATACCTGATAACATAAGTCCAGCTATTTCTTTAGGAATTTCTATATTTCTTTCTTTATATAAAGAATAAATAATAGTATTACTTGATCCTACAGCCATATTTCTAAAGTTAATTGGGCTAGCAGTTGATAAACTACTTAAATTATGATGATCTATTATTTCAAGTATCTCTGCTTCATTTAAGCCTTCAGCACTTTGTTTCTCTTCATTATGATCAACTAATATTACTTTCTTAGGATTTTTAGAATCTAAATCAGTAATTCTAAGTAATCCTAAACATTTACCAGTTTTAGAATTAATTACTGGATAATTAGTATGTCTTAACTTCTTATTAACATCTAATATATCATCAACATAACTATTTTCATCAAAATAAACAGAATCTCCTCTTCTTTTTCGCATTGTTTTAATATAATTAGAAAGGCTAATTAATTTTGCAATATGATATGTATCATAACTACTTCTAATAATATTTACTCCATTTTCTTTAGCAATCTTAATATGTTCCTCTTTAATTTCTGAAAATCCTGATAATATTATCATTTTAACTTTAGCATTAACTGCATATTCAATTACACTATGTCTATCACCAACTATTAAAATATCATCACTAGTTAATTTAACTGTATTAATAAATGTAGTACTACGATACGAAGCTGCTAATATCTTACCAACAATCTCATCATCCACTCTATTTACCTCTTCAGCATTTAAAACATTAAGTAAATTATCATAACTAGTCTCAAGTGATTCAACTTTAGAATCAATAAAAGCATGAGCTAAATCTTTAATAGTTACAATTCCTTTAAAAACATTATTATCATCAACAATAGGAACACCAGTAATACCTTCATTTAACATATAAACATAACTATCAAAAATAGATTTCTTTTCATTTAAGAAATATCCTTTATGATAGTTAATATCTTTAAGTTGTAATTTAACATCATTTAGATATCTAGGCTCTTTAACTTTAAAATAATTAAGAGCATATTTTGTTTCTTTATTAATTGCACTAAGTATAAAAGGTTCTACATTAAAACCCAATTCTTTTTTCAAATTAGCATAACTTATCGCTGCACAAACAGAATCAGTATCAGGTTTACGATGTCCAAAAACATATATTTTTTCCATATTACTCCTTCTTTCTACTTGTAGATTATATCACACTTTTATTGCATTTAAAAGAAAAATTATTTCTTATATACTTTATCAGTAGTGACATTATCACTACTACAATCTAAAACACTCATATCAAAATCAACAACATTATGTTCATCCAAGTATGCTTTCATAAAATACTTTAATGTTTTCTCATCTATATTCATTTTTTTACATGTTAATTCTTTAGCAACACTAACGCTGTTACTATCTAATAAAAATTTACCTAAAGTATTAATACACTCATTGATAAATTTAGTTTCATTTAACTCAATATTACTAATAGCGATTTCTTCTGTATTTTGAAATTCATCAATAAAATCCTTTTCTTTTGAACTATCATCTTCGTAATAACTCGAATATTGCTTCTTTCCCTTTGATATTTCTCCATATGATAATATTAATAAATGTCTTTTAACTTTTCCATATAAATATCTTTTCCAATCATCATTATCACCATAAACCAAGAAATTATTTTGAATTTCACCTCCTGTTTCCATAAAAAATAATATTGCCTCTTGAAAAATATCATCATTTTCTTCCTTATTTCTATAAATATATGGAAAAAGTGATTTGATTTTATGAATTACTCTATTAATTACTTCACTAATCTCTTCATAATACTTTGCAATAATTTCTGAATTAACATTACCATTACCAATCCATAGTTTTTTATGCTTATATAATATCTTCTTGTATGTATCAAAATATTCATTTTTTATGTAATTATTATTTTTTAAAAAAGTGCATAATATAAAATCATCAAGACTAATATTAAATCTCGTACAAATTTCCATTATTGTTTCTTCTATATAATAGCCTTCTTCTTTTAAATAAATGTTACTAACAAATTCCATTGTATTTTTAACGTTTATATCAATAATTCTAACAAAACTATTTTTAACTTTAGCATCAGTTAGTTGCTTCCTAGTAATACCTAAAACTTTGTTTATAAATGTATTAAATGTAATATTGGAACCATATTCATTATATAAAGAAATCACAGTTAAAGGAGAAACTCTCTTTTGGTAATAACCCAATGAAAAGATTTTTTGTTTTAGTTCCTCTATTTGATTTTCTTGTAATGAGTCTTTTCTCTTTAAAATGACAGTAGTTTTTTGTTCATTATGCGGAAATACTTCTAAAACTTTATTAATAAAATCATTCTTAGGTACACCTTTTCCATACTTATCATACAAAATATTAATATCATCTATTGTTATTACTTTATTTTCATACCCATTTTTTATTAATTCTTCTTTAATTTTATATAGCATATCTATAGTCATTTTCTTCTGTGGTAATATTGTTACATAATTTATTCTTCCACTTCTTATATCTTGATAGGTAGAAGAACTGATTTTTAAGATCTCAATACTAAACTTTCTTTCACTAAGGAAATAACCATATTGTAAATATATATTTTTTAATTCTTTATATACTATCTTCTTATTAGAATAACCATTTTCAATTAATAAATCTTTTGTTTTATTTATTTGAGGTTCTAATTCTTTTTTTAAAATTTTAACTTTATCAGAATTATTAGCTTTACATAATAATCTATAACTATCAAGCGAAATTTCCAAAACATTTATGGCAAAATCCTTTTTATCCAACTCTTTTCCATATTTATTATACAATTCTAAAAAGTCATCATATGTAATCGATTTATTAATTAGTTTATCTTCAATCATTCGCTTAATAATATTGTCATAAGCTTTATCTATTTTCTTATCTTCTTTCAAAATAACAGCTTTTAAATTCTTGAGTTTCATAGCCTTAAAACTATCTAAAGATATTTTTAAAACTTCTAAAGCAAAAGTCTTTTCATCTATACTATTGCCATATTTATAATATAAATTCAAAAACTCATCATATGTAATTAATTTCCCTGCATAACCTTTTTCTTTTAAAGTTGAAATCATCTCTTCTTTTTCATTAGATGTTAAATCTTTAGTTAATATTTTTATTTGATAGTCTCTTATTTTTAAAGCTCTATATCTATCATAGCCAATATCAAGAACTTCTGTAGCAAAAACTACTTCAGTAAAAACATAGCCATATGTCTTATATAGATTAATAAATTCTAAATATGACCCAATTATATAATTCTCATACCCATCACTTTTCATTATTTTTTTTATTTCTTCTGTATTAATAGCATTCTTTAAAATTATTACTTTATTACTTTTATCTACTTTTAATCTATTATAGTTACCAAAGCTTAAATTTAAAACTCTCATTATAAAAGTTTTCATAGTTAATCCACTACCAAATTCCAAATATATTTTTTTTACATCATCATATGTGACTTTTCTCATAGCATAACCTAATTTTATTAATTTTTTACTTAAATGGAATATTTTCTCTTCTGTTAGAGTATCTTTATTTTTTAAAACAAGCATACTTCTATCATATTTTCTAGCCCCTTTATATATATCTTCTGGAACTTCCAAAACCTCTCTTGCAAATGTTGTTTCACTAAACCCATTACCATAAATATCATACAATCTCTTCGCCTCAGAATATTTAATCAATTTATTTCTATAGCCTAAATCATATAATTGTTTCTTAATATTATCAAAATATTCTACTATATTAAATGTTGAATTATTTTCCCCCATAAATAATCACTCTTTTCTAAACTGGATTTACATGAATCACTGTTAAATATATCTCATCAAATTTTTCTAATTCTCTTTCTATTTTATCGGCAATATCATGAGACTCATATGTTGACATATTACCATCTACAAAAATAGTAAATGATATTTGATATTTATAACCTACAGGAGTTGCATTAAAATGCGTAACTTTCTTTACTTCTTTATATTTCTCTACTACTTTCAAAACTTTATCTTTAGTATTATTATCTATTGCTTTATCCATTAAAACATCGTAACTTTCCTTAAATATTCTAAGACCACTGATTAGTATCCACAAAGCTATTAAAATACCAACTAACCCATCTACAAAGTAAATACCTATATTTGTTAAAAATATTGATAACAAGTTAATAGTAGTAATAATGGCATCATATAAATGATCTCTAGAGTTTGCTTTTAACAAAAGACTATTTAGACTCTTAGATAATTTATTAGTATAAAAATATAAAGATAATTTAACTATTATAGTTATGATACAAACTATTACTAACATGTATGAAAAGGTATAATTACTCTTAACAACAATTGATTCTAATGAGTCTTTAAATAGAGTAACTGCTACTACCATAATAACAATACTTATTAATAGAGAATAAATATATTCAGCTTTACCATGACCAAGATTATGATCATCATCACTTGGCTTACTAGCTATTTTATTACCTATTAAAGTCATAAGAGAAGTTAATATATCTCCTAAACTATTAACAGCATCAGCCATCATCGCTTGGCTTGATGTTATAAACGAAGCGATAAATTTAATTACAAATAAAAATAAATTAAAAAATATTCCTAAGAAACTTGCTACCTTAGTAGCTTTAAATCTTTGCATAACATCATACTCCTAATTAATTATATTATTATTTAATAGTATCCACTCTTATTAAAAGAGTCTTAACTAATAGCATACTTCTTTCAAAGTTCTATTCTCTCCCAAAACATTCTATTATCTTTTGAAATTTAACTAAAGTTACATAAGAATATTCCTTATACTAATCTATCAAACCATCTAATTATATTTTTATTAAGATTACTTCACCTGCTTTAGGATTAACTATTCCCATCTATTAAAATCTTTACTTAAGCCTAATCTTTTCGCTCTACTTTTCTTTCTTTCATCACTTACTTCTATATTTCTAATATCATCCAAAGCAATTTCAAAATATTTAATCACTGTTTTATCATCAATATTAGGATGATATTCTCTAATCTTTTTATAAAGAGCCATAGCAAGATCTTTATCACAGACTATATTTATATCAGCATTATTTACAGGACTCTGTTCTTTTAAAACAGATGCCATAACTCTCTCATCAAAAGAAAGACTATCTTCATTTCCTCTATTAGTTAATCTCAATGACTTATAATTCAAACCACATTTAACACAAACACAGTCATATTCTCCATATTCATCAGTAGAAACACCCCATAAGTGGTCACAGTTTTCATACTCACCATATTTCATTAATCTATGTAGATTTTTTCTCTTAATTTCAAGTTCAGTTTTCTTTTTTTGTAATCCAATATACTTTTTAACTATTGGAACCTCTTCTAATCCCCATATTTCTTGTTCTATATTTTTATATTCTTCATCTATATCACTAAAATCATCCATTATATATTCTAAATCATTTTTACTAATCATAACAATACCTCCAAGTAAGTATATTGTATCATATCTTTATTGTTTTTTAAACAAAATGAAAACCCCTATATAAATGAGGGATACATACAATTTAGTTCGGGTAGATTATAGGAAATTTCTTTTATCTACATAACTTAATTTTTTTTGAAGAATTTCATATTCTTTTTATCATTAGAGGCATCAAACCATTCTATACATATTCTTGCTATATTGTAATATATTGTATCATTAGAATTATCAAAAATATAACATTTATATCATCTTGAAAGAAAATTTATTAATTTTTTCATATCTTTAAGAACTTTTTTCTTAGTAAACTTTCTTTTTAACAGTTCACCAAATAATTGATAATTATTAATAATAAATTTTGCTATATTTTTTGCTAAATATATAACTGTTCACTTGTTTTTAAGCATATTTAATAGTATACTTTTTATAGGGAATATCAGTTGTTGAGTGTCTACCTCTAATCTTTATAGAGAGGAGGTTTGATAAAGATGAAAACTA
>CAMMBX010000020.1 GCA_946494345.1 uncultured Mycoplasmatota bacterium
TTGGAGAACTATAAATATAAGTAATGCATTTGCAGTATCACAGAAAATGAATGATACAGGTAATAGATATGGATTTAGTAGTAATGTAGATACTCATATGATGAAGAATGATGAATGGGCAGTAGTAAGTTACTTAAGTCAAAGTAAATATGGAAAGTTAGGAAATATTGACTTTAGTGGTGCAAATAAAGAGATATACCAAAATAAATCAAATAGTTATATAACAGGCTGTAGTTATGGAAGCCCAAGTAATGGGAATACTGATTATGGATGTCAGTATACATATGATGTAAATATCAATGGAACCGGAGCCTCAACAACAGGGAATATCTATGGAATATATGATATGAGTGGAGGATCATGGGATTATGTAATGGGAAATTATAATGATATAGCAGGGAATAGTGGATTTAGTGATCCATTAACATTAGAATCAAAATACTATAATAAATATACAAGTGATAATGTAAGTACAGCTTGTAATGGAAGTGAATGTATCAGTCATGGTTTATCAGAAACAGCAGGCTGGTATAATGATGTACAAAATATGGTTAGTGAGCAATATCCATGGATGTTGTGTGGTGGTGGTGTTAGCGATTTCACTAATGCGGGTGTATTCTACTTCGATCGTTCTGGTCAGTTGGGTGGTGCTTATAATGGCTTCTCGTTCCGTCTCGTGATGAGCCCTAGTATGTAAGATGAACTAAGTAAGCGAATAAGAGGCTTGAATATTTTTGAAAAAGGGATAGAGTACAATCTAGTATGTAAAAATATACTAGATTTTTTACGTAAAATATCCTTCTTTTTCTTTTCTCAACTTCTTATTTGTAATAAAATAGATAGTGTTAGAAAAGAGGATTTATATGAATGAAGTAATAATTGATGAAATTAGTAAAGATTTAGATATTAGTAAAAAACAAGTAATGACTGTTTTAAAATTATTGGAAGAGGGAAATACTATTCCTTTTATTGCAAGATACCGTAAAGAAGCGACTGGAGCTTTAAATGAAGAAGTTATAAAATCTATTGATGATGTTTATCAGTATCAAGTTAATTTAATGAAAAGAAAAGAAGATGTTATTAGATTAATTGATGAGAAAGGATTACTTACTGATGAGTTGAAGACTTCTATTATGAAATGTACTAAACTTGTAGAAGTAGATGATTTATATCGTCCTTATAAAGAAAAGAAAAAGACTAAAGCAACGGATGCTATTAATAATGGGTTAGAGCCTCTTGCTAAAATTATTATGTCTTGTCCAGTTAAGGGAGATATTAATACTATTGCCTCAAAATATCTTAATGATAAAGTTAAGACTGTTGATGATGCTATTACTGGGGCTAAATATATTATCGCTGAATGGATAAGTGATAATGCTTATTATCGAAAATGGATTAGAAGTTATATCTTTAAAGAAGGAGTAGTTGTTAGTAAGTTAAAGAAAAATGCTATAGATGAAAATAAGACTTATAGTAACTATTATGACTTTAATGAAACAATAAAATATATTAAACCACATCGAATTTTAGCGATTAATAGAGGAGAAAAAGAGGGGGTACTTTCTGTTAAATTAGACTATGATACGGAAAAGATTGTCAATTATTTAGAAACTAAAGTAATTAAGAATAAAGAGTCATTTTGTTATCCTATAATAATGGAGGCGATCAGTGATAGTCTTAAACGTTTAATTCTACCTAGTGTTGATAGAGAAGTTCGTAGTGAACTTAAAGAAAAAGGAGAGGAACGTGCTATTGAAAACTTTTCTTTTAATGTAGAGAAACTTTTACTTACGCCTCCTTTAAAAGATAAAACTGTATTAGGTTATGATCCTGCTTTTAGGACAGGGTGTAAACTTGCTGTATTAGATAAAACTGGTAAGGTCTTAGATATTGATGTTATCTATCCAACGGAACCACATAATGATATAGAAGGCTCTAAGAAGAAATTACTTGAGCTTATTGATAAATATAATATTGATGTAATCGCTATTGGTAATGGTACAGCATCAAGGGAAAGTGAAGCTTTTGTAGCAGAGGCAATTAAAGATGCTAAAAGAGATGTTTCCTATATAATAGTAAGTGAAGCAGGGGCATCAGTATATTCTGCTAGCAAGTTAGCAATAGAAGAGTTTCCAACATTCACTGTGGAAAAAAGAAGTGCTGTTAGTATTGGAAGACGTGTCCAAGATGCTTTATCAGAACTTGTTAAAATTGATCCTAAAAGTATAGGTGTTGGTCTTTATCAACATGATGTACCTGTTAAAAAACTAGATGAATCTCTTAACTTTGTTGTTAGTAAAGCTGTTAATGGAGTTGGTGTTAATATTAATACAGCAAGTCCATCCTTACTAAAATATGTTTCCGGACTTAATAAAAAAGTAATAGATAATATTATTGCCTTTAGAGATAAATATGGTAAATTTAAAAATAGAGATGAACTTCATGATATAAAAGGAGTTACTGATAAGGTTTATGAACAATCAGTGGGATTTCTTAGAATACTTGATGGAGATAATCCCTTAGATAAAACTTCAATTCATCCTGAAAGTTATGATAAGACTATTAAACTTCTTAATTATTTAGGATTTAGTGTTAATGATTTAGGTAGCAGGGAACTTATTAGTAAACTTAATAATTTAGATATAGAGAGTCTTAGTAAAGAAATTGATATTGATAAATATACTTTAAATGATATTATAGAGTCTTTGGAAAAACCAATGAGAGATTTAAGAGATAATTATCCACAACCTATTTTAAGAAATGATATTTTACATATAGAAGACTTGAAAATAGGAGATAAACTACAGGGAACAGTACGTAATGTAGTCGATTTTGGTCTATTTATTGATATAGGACTTAAGAATGATGGACTTGCACATATTTCAAAACTAACACATCAATATATTAAAAATCCTAGTGATTTATTTAGTGTTGGAGATATAGTTGATTGTTATGTAGATAATATTGATATAGAACATAAAAAAGTTAGTTTAAGCTTAATAAAAGAATAGTATTTTATTACTATTCTTTTTGTGTTATAATTGTCATTATAAGATAGGTGATTGTATGGTTAATAAAATAGGTAGTTTTTTTAAGAAAACAAACAATGATTGGATAAAAGTTACAATTTCTACAGTAATTGCAGCGGTTATGGTTATCTTTTTTTCGAAGGCTGTAGTAAGTTCTTATGCTTATCCTGATAGTCTTCCTGATACTTTAACAACAGGACAAGGTAATGTAACTGCTGATAGAGTGGATTTATTTACTAGTGAGTTAGTTGGAGATGAATCTATTTCTTTAATTCCTTTTTATGCAACTGATGGTAATAATCAATATGTTGTTTATTGTCTTGAAAAAGAAAAAGGATGGTCTCCTAATCAGACTATTACTAAGAATGAGGGGACTTTGGATCCTGGCTATGTTTATTTGATTCAAAATGGTTATCCGGCTAAGAGCTTAACTAATAATGATGCACATGATGAATATTTAACACAAATAGCGGTATGGTGGTATCAAGATAGAAGTAATGGTGTTGCTGATAATCAGAATGGAGTTTTAACTGCTAATCAAAAGAGTGTTATTAAAGCTAGTGGATATTATAATGTTATAGGGCCTTTGATAGAAGGAGCACTAAATGCTAAAAGTAATCCTGTTACAATTACACCTACTTTTACTTTAAATAGTAGTAGTTTCAAATTAAGCAGTGATAATACATACTTAATTACTGATACTATTAATGTTAGTGCTAATGTTTCTTTTAGTAATTATCAAGTCAGTGTTAATAATAGTGCAGTTCAAATACTAGATCAAAATAATAGTCCTGTAAGTGGTCCAATTAGTAGTGGTAGTGGTTTTAAACTAAAGGTTAATCTTGCTGATTTAGATAGTCCTATTAGTGTTAATGTTAATGTTTTAGTTAATTATTCAGAATATGAAGCATATAGTTATTCTCCACCTAGTGATAAGATAGATACAATGCAACAATCTTTTGTTTCTACTTTAGTTCCTGTTGCTAAACAGAAGACTGTTTCTACTACTGTATCTATGCCTACTGGTAGTATAACAATAAGAAAAGTTGATGGTAGTAATAATAATGCTTTAGCAGGTGCTAATATTGAAGTTAGACGTGCTATTAATAATAAAGTAGTAGAGACTTTTAATACTACAACTACCAGTCATACTATATCTAATTTATTACCAGGAGAATATATAATTAATGAACTTTCGGCACCTACTGGTTATTATGTAGAAGATGCTAGTAGTAATATTATTGTTAATACAACAAATTTAAATCCTAGTACAACTATTGAAAATATGCCTTTTGAAGTATATATTAGAAAAGTTGATACTCATACTGGGGATCCTGTTAGTGGAGCGGTGTTAAGAATTTTAGATAGTACTAATAGAGAAGTTTATAGATTTACTTCTACTAATAGTTATGTATCTATTCCTAATTTAACAGAGGGAACATATAAGGTAGAAGAAGTAAGTGCTCCTCCAGGATATATTTTAAATAGCAAAACAGTTGAGTTTACAATAAATAAGAATAATCCTAAAGTTAATATTGATTTTGATGATGAACAAAATAGAATTATTATTGAAAAAAGAGATGCAAGTGATAATAATTTTGTTAGTGGAGCTGTTTTAAGATTAGTTAGAGTAAGTGATAATGTCACAATTGATGAATGGACTACTGGTAGTAGTGGACATGTTGTTAATGGCCTTGCTCCAGGTAATTATAAAGTAATAGAAATACAAGCGCCAAATGGGTATACTTTAAGTAATAGTGAAGTTACATTTACCGTTAGTAATAACCAAACAGAACCTTTAACCGTTACTTTTTATAATTCTAAAAATAGGGTTAGTATTGTAAAAGTTGATAGTGAAACAGGGAAGACAGTTAGTGGTGCGACATTAAGAGTTACTGATAGTTATGGTAAAGAAGTAGAAACTTTTACAACGACTGATAGCTCTCATGTTTTATCAAAACTTGCTCCTGGTACTTATTATGTAACAGAGATTAAAACTCCTGATGGATATGTATTAGATAATGAGCCTATTGCCTTTCTAGTTAGTGGTAGTACTTCTAATTTACAAGTACAATTTAAAAATAAGAGAAATGAAGTTAGACTTGGTAAAGTAGATGAAGATACTGGTGAGTATGTAGCAGGGGCAACCCTTAGACTTACTGATAGTAATGGTGAAGAAGTAGAGACATTTAAGAGTGGAAGTGATGCTCATATAATTAGAGGCTTAGCTAGTGGTACATATACTTTGGAAGAAGTAAAATCTCCTAATGGATATATACGTAATACTAAGCCTGTTACTTTTACTATTAAAGATACTGATGATGTAGTTACTTATACTATTACTAATAAAAAGACTAAAGTAACTATCTCTAAAATAGATAGTGAAACAGGAGATTCTGTTAGTGGAGTTACTTTAGGAATTTATGATAGTAAAGATGATTTAGAAGCGATTAAGACTTTTACGACAACTAGTACTCCTACAGTTATAACTGATTTAAACGAAGGAACATACTATGTTAGAGAAATTAGGGCTGCTAGTGGATATGTATTGGATAAAACATGGCATGAATTTACTCTTGATAGTAAGACTCCTGAAGTTAATATTACTATTAAAAACAAACCAATTACTTTAAAATTAGGCAAGATAGATGCTAATACAGGGAAATATATTGCAGGTGCTAAAATGCAATTAAAGCGTGAAGATGGTATTTTAGATCCTATTGAGTTTACTAGTACAGAGGAGCCATATGTAGTTACAAGAATTCCTGCTGGTATCTATTCGTTAGAAGAGGTAGAACCTCCAGAAGGATATATTGGAAGTAGTTCTAAAGTTGTATTTGAAGTATTAGAAACTGGTGAAGTACAAACTATTAATATATCTAGTGATGTTTTAAAGATTACTGTTAATAATAGAAAATTAGAGATTGATACTAATGGAATTAGTGGTTATGAATTTGATCTTAAAGATAGTAATGGTAATATAATAGAAAAAATTAAGACTACTGAAGATAATTATATTAGTGGAGAGTTAGAATTAGGTGATTATAGATTAGTAGAAACTGCTGTTCCAGAGGGTGTTGTTCTTAATGGTAATGCTTATTACTTTAGTATAACTGATTCTAATACGGTTAGTGTTGTTAATTTTGTTAATGACTTTACTAAAGTTATGATAAGTAAGAAAGATATAACTAATAGTGAAGAAGTAGCAGGAGCACATTTAGTAATACGTAATGATGCAGGAGAGATTGTTTCTGAATGGACTTCTTCTAATACTCCTCATTATATAGAAAAACTTCCTAGTGGACATTATACTCTTACAGAAACTATTGCTCCAGATGGTTATATCTTAAATACATCGACAGTTGATTTTGAAGTTCTAGCTAATGGGGAAATACAAAATGTAGTTATGTTTAATTCAAAACCAGTTCCTGTTCCTAATACCTCTAGTAATGCTACTTATATATATTTAACTGGTGGGTTATTAATAATAATTGGAGGAATCTTAATATATATTTCTCGTAGGAACAAAAGTCTTTTAAAGTCAAGATAAAATGCATATAATATAGTAGGTTCGAGTGTCAAATTTGACAAAAAATTAAATATTTGGTACAATTTTATTGTTCTTATTTGAAGGAGGAACTATGAAAAAAGTTAGTAAGCTGAGTCTTACGTTAGCATCTATTGGTGTTTTTATGATAGGCTTAGCTGGAGTATTACAGTATAAAGCTTTAGAAATAGAGGATAATACTGTAGCTTATGAAAAAGTGACAATGAATGATTTTAATGCAGGTAGATTAGAAAATACTTCAAAAGCTGAAAGTGAAGAAACTCCTGTAGAAGAATCTAATAATAATGAAGAAATAGAAGATGTTGAAACTGTTGAATCAGAAGAAGTAGTTATAGAAGAAGAACTTCAGGATGTAAAAACTTATGAAGAAGTTAATACTGTTCCTGTTGATCCAATAGTTTATGATGGCTTAACTATGAGAGAGTTAGCTGAAAAACTTAATAGATCATTAAATTCTACTATTTCTGGTAAAGGTTATTTAATTGCTAGTTATTCATTACAACTTGGAATAGATCCTTATATGGCAACTGCTATTATTCTTCATGAGACTGGATGTAATGGTACTTGTAGTAGTTTAGTTCGTGAATGTAATAACGTTGGTGGACAAAAAGGAGGACCAAGTTGTGGTGGAGGAGCTTATAAAGCATATGCAACATTAGATGAAGGAATTATGGGTTATTTAGATAACTTATATCGTAATTATTACTCTGTTGGTTTAACTACTGTTGAATCTATTGGTCCAAAGTATGCTGCTAGTACTACTTGGGCTAGTCAAGTTAATAATTATATTGCTTTAATTAGAAGTAGATAAAGAGCTTTTAGCTCTTTTTCTTTTTTAGTTTCTTGCTTATGTGTTATAATAATTTTAGGAGGGTTTGATATGAGGATTAACGGGTTAAAAGATGATAGTATTTCTTTTATGAAGGCACATGATAAAAATTATCTTATGAGTAAAAGTGCCCATGGTGGTTATGAAGCTTTTTATGAGACTATAGATGATGTTAGATTTATTGATTATTTAGATAATAAGACTTTTATAATATTAGGTAGAAAAGAAAATAATCAAAGTTATATAACTAATGTTTCTCGTGCAGGAGACATTTATGATTATAAAGAAAAAGATGGAATAATATTGAAATTTGAACGTGGGTTATATAAGTATGAAAATGATAATTCAATAGGGTTACTTATTCCGTCTATGCAGAAAGGATTAAAAATTAATGATTTTGATTTAAAACAAATGTTATCACAAGAACTATTTTGGCTTAATAATTATTTGTTAGATGAAATTTCTGTTGATATAGCTTCTGTAAGAGATAAAGGAAAAATTATATGTTTAGAAGCACTTATTAGGTTTGGTAAAGTTGATACTATTCATGCACCTTTTACTATTGATAATAAATATAATATTATTTGGTTTTATCCTTTTGTTTATACTTCTTTAGATAGTAAGGAATATACTTTAGGTCAAAATAACATTTTATTACAATCATCTTTTTTTGTTAAGTATTTATGTGAAAGCTTTTTAGTTTCCTCATTATGCAGTGAAATGCATGCTTTGGATAGTAAAATGGCAGAAGCAGATAAACAAGCTAAAGTTTATATTAAGAAGAGAGTTAGTGAATTTCAGGATAGTTAATACATATATTAATTTATATGTATTTTTTTGTCTTTTTATAATTATCTTATCTTTCCTTTTTCTTTCATATTATTTCTTAGGAGGAATCTTCTATGAAAATAAATAACAATGGTTTAACTAGTGAAGAAGTTATAAAATCTAGAGAAAAATATGGAAGTAACGCTTTAGTAGAATTTAAAAAAGATAGTTTTTTTAAACAGCTAATAAGAAGCTTAGGGGATCCTATTATTAAAATATTATTAATTGCTCTTGGTATTAAGACAATATTCTTAATTCAAGATTTTGATTGGTATGAGACAGTTGGAATTGTAATTGCTATTTTTTTAGCATCATTTATATCTACGATATCAGAGTATGGTAGTGAAAAGGCTTTTTTAAAATTACAAAGTGAAGCAGAAGCGATTAAAGTAAAGGTTCGTCGTAATGGTAAAGTTCTTTCTATTGATGTTTCTGATGTGGTTGTAGGTGATATAATTTTGTTAGAAAGTGGAGAAAAAATAGTTGCTGATGGGTTATTAATCAAAGGAGAAATTAGTGTTGATGAAGCTTCTATTACAGGTGAGAGTAAAGAGATTTATAAAAAACCTTTTAGTAGTGGTCTTAATCCTAGTAGTAGTAATGAACTATTAAAAGGAAGTGTTATTTATCATGGAATTGGAGAGATGGTTGTTACTAAGGTAGGGGTTAATACTTTTTATGGTAAAATATCTTTAGAATTACAAGAGAAACAGCCGGAAAGCCCTTTAAAATTAAGACTTAGAGACTTGGCTAAAGTTATTAGTAAAATTGGCTATATTGGGGCCTTTTTAGTAGCTTTTTCTTATCTTTTTTCAGTTTTGATAATAGATAATAATTTTGATATTACAAAAATAATGGCTACTATTTCGGATACTTCGCTTCTTTTTGCATACTTTTTACAGGCTTTGACTCTGGCGGTTACAATTATAGTAGTATCAGTTCCAGAAGGATTACCTATGATGATAACATTAGTCTTATCTAGTAATATGAAAAGAATGTTAAAAGATAATGTTTTAGTTAGGAAACTTACAGGAATAGAGACTGCAGGTAGTTTAAATATATTATTTACTGATAAAACAGGTACTTTAACTAAAGGAGAATTAGAAGTAGTAGGGGTTATGTTTGGTAATTTAGATTATTATAAAGATAAAGAAAGGCTTAAGAGTAGTATTTGCTATTATAATATTTTAAAAAAATCTATCTTGTCTAATACTAATTGTGTTTATGATGATGCTAAAAATATTTGGATTGGAGGGAATGCTACTGATAAGGCTTTAGTTAATTATTTAGGGGAAGTTGGTTATACAGTTAAAAAAATTAAAGAAGTTCCTTTTGATAGTAAAAATAAATATTCTTATACTAAAGTATTAGAAGATGGTAAAAGTATTACTTATTATAAAGGAGCACCTGAAGTATTATTAGATAAATGTAAGTATTATATTTTACCTAATGGTAAAAAAGCTATTTTAAGGGATAAAAGTAAAATCATTAAATTAATAGATGAATATGCTAATAAAGGAATTAGAGTTTTAATGGTAGCAGTTAATGATGATGATTGTTTTTCTTTTGTTTGTCTTCTATTTATTAAAGATGAATTAAGAGAAGAAGTACGTGATGGAATAGAGCTTGTTAAGAAAGCTGGTATTAAAACAGTTATGATAACTGGTGATAATAAGAAAACGGCAACTTCTATTGCTAAAGATGCTGGTATTATAGATAATGATAAAGATATTGTGCTTACAAGTTATGAGTTAAATAGTTTAAGTGATGATAAAGTTAAAGAGATTATTCCTAATTTATGTGTTGTAGCAAGAGCTCTTCCTACTGATAAGAGTAGATTAGTTAAACTTTCTGAAGAACTAGGTTTAGTCGTTGGGATGACAGGAGATGGAGTTAATGATGCACCAGCTTTAAAAAAAGCCGATGTAGGATTTGCAATGGGTAGTGGTACAGAAGTAGCAAAAGAAGCGAGTGATATTATTTTACTTGATAATAACTTTAATTCTATTGTAAAAGCTATTATTTATGGAAGAACTATATTTAAAAGTATTCGGAAGTTTATTATTTTTCAATTAACAGTTAATTTCTGTGCTGTTTTCTTATCGTTTATTGGACCATTTATTGGGGTTGATAGTCCTGTTACTGTTATTCAAATGCTTTGGGTTAATATGGTTATGGATACACTTGCTGGAATTGCTTTTTCTTATGAGGCGCCTCTTTTAGAATATATGGAAGAAAAGCCTAAAAAACGTGATGAAAAGATACTTAATAGTTATATGATTCATGAGATAGTTTTTACTAGTATATATTCCTTTTTACTTTGTATATTTTTCTTAAAAAGTCCTCTTATTCATTCATTCTTTAGAAGTGGTAAAAATGATATTTATTTTATGAGTGCTTTCTTTGGGTTATTTATATTTATTATGATCTTTAATAGTTTTAATGCCAGGACAAGTAGACTTAATGTTTTTGCTAATCTTTGGTCTAATAAAGCCTTTATAATAGTTATTGCTTTTATAGTGATAGTGCAAATTATTCTTATTTATTTTGGGGGAGATTTATTTAGGACAACATCATTAAGCTTAAAAGAAATTTATATTATGTTAAGTTGTGCTTTTTCGGTTATACCAGTTGAGTTTGTTAGAAAATTATACTTAAAAAGTAAAGGTAAATTAGGTTGTGTTTGATAAATATTTGTATTATAATAAGAAACATTAGGAGGTGTTTTATGACAAATCTAGAAATTATGAATTTTGACTTGGGAAAGAAGTATAATTTATTTCATCATTCTAATAAAGATATTAATAAAGTTATTGATCTTATAAGCTTTGAGGATTGTGATGTTGTCTTTTTACAAGGTACTAATGCTCTTTTTAAAGAATTAGGTGATAATCTTGATTATACTTTTTATGTTGGTAATAGAACTAATACTGCTACTTTAGTTAAACCAAGTATTGAAGTAATTAGTGATACTAGTTATTATGGTGTTAGTGATGTAATGATTGGATCATATGAAGGAGAAAAAATAGCTTTTATTAATACTAATCTAAAGACGGGGTATGCTGTTAATGATTTAGTTAAGGCTTTAGATAAATATACTGATCTTAGAAACAGTAGTTATATGGAAAATATAATACTTGCAGGTAATTTTCCTAAAGAACAGATTGAAAGTTATTATCACTATAATTGCTTTTATGATGTTATATCTAATATGAAGAGTGATGATAGTAATAGAGGAATTATTGTTACTAAAAGTTTAAAAGTAGATGAAACATATAGTTTCTATGGCTTTATGGATACTTATTCTATGAGTGATTCTTATCCTGTGAAGGCTTTAATAAAAAGTAAATGCAAATAAAAATAGATAATAATATTTATGATTTGGATGATGGTATTTATCTTGGAGAAAGTAGAGAAGGCGTTAGTTATAGATTTTCATCCAAGGTCGTTAAAGTAATAGATGAGTATCCTAGTAAAATATATTTAAAAGATGCTGATGTTTCACGGCTTAAAAATTTAGATACAAAAATTTTAGATCATCCTGTTGCTATTGCTACTACTGTTGATGGTAAATATGTAGGACCTGTTAGTAATTATGTTAAAGGTAGTGGTTATTATGATTTCTCTTCGATTAAATCATTAGATTTTGCTAATATTATCAAAGATTTACTTGCTGATAGTAAAAAATATTCTTCTGTTAAATATTTGATTGGTGACTTACAATATAATGATAGTATTTTTGATAGTAGTGGTAAACTTCATTTAGTTGATTCTGGTTCCTATATGTATGAGCCTAATTTAGATGAGAGTTACTTAGAAAGAGAAAATAAAAGAGAAATAGATGAGTATTTATTAGAAGAAGTTATTGACTATTTACTAATAAAGAAAGGCTTTGGTAAAAAGAAAAGAGATATTATTAAGAATAAATTAAGAGAAGATTCTATAGATTATGGTAGTATTAGTGATATGCTTGTAAGAGAAGTTGTTTTATATGATAATTTAGATGAATATGTTGGAAGTTTAAAGAAATAATTATAGGAGGTTTTTTATGATAGAATTAAATGTTATGAGTTTTGATGTAGGTAGAGAATATTCTCTTGTTAGGAATTTTATGCAGAGAAGATTTCTTACAAACTTTATTAAAAGTGAAGATTGCAATGTAGTAATGTTACGAGGAGATAATGTTGGTAGTAATATTAACTTAAAGAAATTAGATGATAAGTATAATATGACTGAATATAAAGGAGGGACAGGAACTTTATATAAAAATAATTTGTCAATACTTAGTGAGGTAGATTATCCTGATATTTGTAATGTTTCACTTACTAGATTTGATAATAAGTTTTTACTTTTTATTAATGTTAATTTAGAGAGTGTTGATAATATAGATGATTTAATTAAAATATGTGATAGATATGGTGATAAAGATAGTGACTATTATGTTGCACGTAGAGTAGTAGCAGGAAAGATTCCAAGCAAAGTAAATATGGAAGCATTTAGTGAGTTAGTAGGATTAAAAAATGTATATTGTAAAAAATATGATGATTATAGTGACTATGTTTTAGCTTCTGATAATTTAGGTATTAATTATACTCGTATATGTCCAGGAATTGTTGATATATTAAATGTAGGAGAATCTTATCCAGTAGTAACTAGTTTATGTTATAAGAAAACTAAATAAAGTTGGAGGAAGTATGTTACAAGTTAATAATGTTAGTTTAAGATTTGGTAAAAGGACTCTATTTAGTGATGTTAATTTAAAATTTACAAGCGGTAATTGTTATGGAATAATAGGAGCGAATGGAGCGGGTAAAAGTACTTTTTTAAAGCTTCTTACAGGAGAAGTTGATACTACTACAGGAGAAGTTACAGTAAGTAAAGGAGAAAGAATTTCTGTTTTAAAACAAGATCATTATGAGTATGATGATATTAAAGTACTTGATGTTGTTATTATGGGTAATCTTAGACTCTATAAAATAATGAAAGAGAAAGAAGAGTTATATTCTCATACAGAGTTTAGTGAGGAAGATGGATATAGATTAGCAGAGCTTGAAGCAGAGTTTTTAGATATGGATGGTTGGAATGCTGAAAATGATGTAGCGATATTACTTACTAATTTAGGTATTAGTGATAAATACTTTGAAAAAAGTATGAAAGATATTCCTGTTAAATTAAGAGTAAAAGTATTATTAGCTTCGGCTTTATTTGGTAATCCTGATATACTTTTATTAGATGAACCTACTAATAGTTTGGATATAGATGCTATTAATTGGTTAGAGGAGTTTATTATTAATTATCCTAATACCGTAATTGTAGTTAGTCATGATAGACATTTTTTAAATAAAGTATGTACACATATAGTTGATATAGACTATGGTAAGATGAAGATGTATATAGGTAATTATGATTTTTGGTATGAATCAAGTGAACTTGCTTTAAAACAAATGAAGGATACTAATAAAAAGAAAGAGGAAAAAATTAAAGAATTGCAGGACTTTATTGCAAGATTTAGTGCTAATGCTTCTAAAAGTAGGCAGGCAACTTCTAGAAAGAAAATGTTAGAGAAAATAGAACTTGAGGAAATCATTCCTTCATCTAGAAAATATCCTTATATAGATTTTAAAATTACAAAACCTATAGGTAAAGAAGTACTCAGAGTTGATAATTTAAGTAAAGAAGTAGATGGTAAGAAGATATTAAATAACATATCATTTACTGTTTTAAGAGGAGATAAAATTGCTGTTATTTCTAATAATGATTTAGCAAAAACAACATTATTTGATATACTTTCAGGTATTACTAGTTATGATGAAGGTGAAGTAGTATTTGGTAGGACAATAGAAAAAGGGTATTTACCACAAGATAATAGTAATTATTTTGAACAAGAAAAAAGTATTATAGAGTGGCTATCACAATTCTATAAAATAGATGATGAAACACATTTAAGAAGTTTTTTAGGAAGAATGTTATTTAGTGGTGAAGATGTTTTTAAGAAAGTTAGTGTTCTTTCAGGTGGTGAAAAAGCTCGTCTGATGTTAAGTAAATTAATGCTTGAAGAGCCTAATTTTCTTATATTAGATGAACCTACTAATCATTTAGATTTAGAGAGTATTACATCTTTAAATAAAGGATTAGAAAGATTTGAAGGTGAGTTAATATTAACTTCAAGAGATCATGAGTTAAATCAAACTGTTTGTAATAGAATTATTGAAATATTAGATGATGGTT
>CAMMBX010000021.1 GCA_946494345.1 uncultured Mycoplasmatota bacterium
CAATTAAATGCAACTATTCCTATTTTTAGGTTGCATTTACTTTTTCAGTTCAGTTAATATTGATAATTTCTTCCAAGATGTAAAAAGTATTTGACGAGAGGACATTTTTATGTTAAAATCATATTGTTTGTAGCTCGACATATACCTCAATTGTATTGTAAATGTAAAATGTAAGCTGTAAACCGCCTTGAAAAGGTAGAAATTGTTATAAAGAACAATACCTTAAGAGCGAGTCTTTAGTTGAAAAAGGAGGTTAAAAAATGTACGCAGTAATTAAAGTTGGTGGAAAACAATATCGGGTGAGCGTTGGCGATGAAATCTTCGTTGAAAAATTAAATGCTAACAAAGATGATGTTGTTACTTTTGATCAAGTATTAATGCTTGATTCTAAAGTTGGTTCCCCTTATTTAAAGGATGTTACCGTTGAGGGTACGGTCTTAAAAAATGGTAAAGCTAAGAAAATACGTATTTTTAAGTATAAGAATAAATCTAGAAGCAACCGTAAAACTCAAGGACATAGACAACCATATACTAAAATTAAAATTACTAAGATTAATGGTTAATTATGATTAAAGTAAAAGTAGAAAAAGAAAAGGGTTATTTTAAAAAAATAAGTATTCTAGGTCATGCAATGTATGCTGATTATGGTAAGGATATAGTTTGTAGTGCTGTTAGTTCTATTGTAACTACTACTATAAATGGGATCCTTTCAATAGATAAGAATACTATTACCTATCTTGCAAGTAGTAAAGGTTTAACTATTAAAGTTCTAAGTAATGATAGAGTAACTCAATTATTACTTAATAATATGTTAAGGCTACTTAAAGAATTGGAATTAAAATACAAAGAAAACATTGAAATAAAGTAAGGAGGGACTATAGTGGAATTTTTAAAGTTAAATATTCAGCTTTTCGCTCATAAAAAAGGACAAAGTTCTACATCTAATGGACGTGACTCTATTGGACGTAGATTAGGTGCGAAAGCAGCTGATGGAGAATATATAACTGCAGGAAGTATTATCTATCGTCAAAGAGGAACTAAAATATTCCCAGGTACAAATGTAAAACGTGGTAATGATGATACTTTATATGCAACAGTAGATGGAATTGTTAAATTTGAACGTAAGGGTAGAGATAAGAAACAAGTTTCTGTTTATCCTGTAGAAGATTAAAAGAAGGGCAATATTATGCTACTTCTTTTTCTTTCTCTTTCTCTTTATAATAAAATATGATAAAATACGTTATGTGAAGTGGTGATATTATGAAACTTTTAGGAGTAATTAATGATAATAATTATTTAGACTATAAAAATCTTGATGGAATAATAATGCCTTTAAAAGATTATGCTGTTGATTATTTTAACTATTATAGTCTTGATGAGATAAAAACATATAAAAATAATACTAATAAATTATGTTTTGTTGTCATTAATAAGATGATATTTAATAAAGAGTTAGATAATTTACTTAAAGTATTAAAAGAACTAGAGAAGTTAGAAGTAGATGGTGTTTTCTTCTATGATTTAGCAGTTCTAAGATTAGTTTTAGAAAACAATTTAAAACTTAATTTAATCTTTAATAAAACTCATATGGTTTGTAATAGTGATACTATTAATTTCTATTATGAAAAGGGTGTAAAAGGAGCATACTTATCTAATGAAATTACTAAAGATGAAATTATAAAAATAAGAAAAAATACTAAAAGTGACTTATTCATCTTATTATTAGGTAATCCTGTTACCGCCATGAGTAAAAGGCACTTACTTACTAGTTATTTTGTTAATAAAAAAGAATCTAAAAAAAAGGAACTTATTATTAAAGAGCCTATATCTAAACAACAGTTTTTAGTTAGAGAAGATAATAATGGAACAAGCTTTTTCTATAATAAACGTCTTAATCTTAGTAATGTCTACAAAGAGTTAGATAAAGCTGGTATTAATTATGGAATTATTGAACAAGGTAGTTTTTCTAAAGAAGAGTATGAAAAACTAATTAATAGTTTTATTAACTTTAATAAAGCAAAAATAGATAAATTAGCAGGACATAATAGAGGGTTTTTATATCGGGAAACTATTTACAAAGTGAGGTAGTGTTTATGAAGAAAATAGAATTATTAGCACCAGCAGGTGATTTAGAAAGACTAAAAGTAGTATTATTATATGGTGCTGATGCTGTATATGTAGGAGGAGTTAAACTAAGTTTAAGAGCTAATGCCACTAACTTTACAAAAGAAGAGTTAAAAGAAGGTTGTACATTCGCTCATAACTTAAATAAAAAAGTTTATTTAACCACTAATATTGTTTTTCATGATAGTGATAGAATAGGGATGGAAGAATATATTAAAGAAGCGATTGATTGTGGAGTGGATGCTTTTATTGTCAGTGATATATATCTTGCTAACTATATTATAGAAAATTATAAACATGTAGAAGTCCATATTTCTACCCAAGAGTCTATTACTAATACTGAAAGTGCTAAATTCTATCAAGAACTTGGTGCTAAAAGAATTGTCTTAGCAAGAGAACTATCAAAAGAGGAAATAAAAGAAATATCTAGTATTCCTAACCTAGAAACAGAAGTTTTTATTCATGGAGCCATGTGTACTTGTTTTAGTGGTAGATGTGCATTATCGAATTATGTCACTAATCGCGATGCTAATAGAGGAGGATGTGCTCAAGTATGTCGTTTTGCTTTCGATTATAATAATAATGACAAGTTTTCTCTGGCTACTAAAGACTTAAATATGGCTTATTATATAAAAGACTTAATTGAAATTGGTGTTAGTTCTCTAAAAGTAGAAGGAAGGATGAGGTCCCTTTACTATCTTGCAACTGTTATTGGCAGTTATCGTTTTATCATTGATAGTATCTATAATAATACTCTAACTGAAGAAAAACTAAAAGAATATCAACAACGTTTAGATAGAGTTGCTAATCGTGATACTACTAGCCAGTATTTCGCTCACGAAGCCGATGATACTGATCAATATTATACAGGAAGACAGGAGGTATCTAATCAAGAATATTTAGGTCTTATAATAGGCTATGATGATGCAACAAAATCAATTATTTTAAAAGAACGTAACTACTTTAAAGTGGGAGATTTAGTTGAAATATTTACTCCTAGTGGCGAAATATACCCTTATAAAATAGAAACAATTTTAACAGAAGATAATGAAGTAATAGATGTAGCAAGACATCCTGAAGAAATTTTAAAATTACCATTTAAGAGAAGACTTATTCCTTATTCTATGATAAGATTAATAAAGAAAGGGTAGATATTATGTTTAGATATTACAAAGTTCCAGTTTATGAGTTACAAGAAGATCTAGTAAGCTATGATCAATTAGGTTATATTGTTGCAACACCGTATCATCTATTTGCAAAAGAACTTTTGACAGGCTATTATAGTATAGAGATTCTAACCGAAGATATGGTAAAGAATAAAAAATTAAACTTAATTAGAGGAAATACTTTAGAGACTAAAAAGAAAATTAGAGATGTCGCATTATTTACATTTAAAGAAGAGTTTATTCCTAAGAATTTAGTAACAGAAGAGTTTTTAGATTATTATGTAGATAATTTTGATAATTCAAAATTTAATAGTATCTATAAGAGTATAAATAATAAGAAACTAAGAAATACTGGTTGTAAGATAAGAAAATTAAAAAATAGTAAAAGGAAGAATTATTATGAATAGTAGTAAAGAATATTATTTAGTTCCTGTTTATCTAATGATAGCAGAAGATATTGGTTATGGAGATATTGAGTTTGAACTTTTAGATAATATAATTGTTTTTAAGACTAAAAAAGGTTATGAAGAATTAGATGGTTTTAATAATTTTGTTATTTTAAAATCAGAAAAACAAGATAGTAAAAGACTAGTAATCATAAATAGTAGTGAAAGTTTAATTCTAAATGAAGACGATATCAAAGAAGAAAATAAAGTTGATATCTATAACTTATATAAAGAAAATGAAAATTTAAGAGGTTATAGTAAAGCCAATGAAGATATAGACATTAAATACTATAATAAAGATAACTTTAATAATTTTGTAAAGGTAAAAAGGGTAAAAAGAAAAGCTTTAGGAGGAAATAGATAAAATGGAAATTTATAAAGTACCTTTTTGTATTATAACAAGTGAAAGACTTAATTATTTTTGTACCCATAAAGGAATGGTTATGGTTAAGAAAAATATTGTAGGTAATACTAAAGAAATAATGACAGGATTTAATACCTTTTTCAATCCCCAAGATTTTTCTTATAATGATTCTAATACCGGGAATTTAAGATATATTATTAAAAATATAAAGGCTCACTATTTAAAAGATATAATTGAAAAATATGGTTTTGCTCTTGCTCTTGAAAGTCAAAGTTTTAAACTAGCAACCTTACAAGATGTTCAAAGATGGAAAAGAGACTTTGAAAACAGTGAATTTTACAAGTATTATCAACAACTAAATAACTTTAGTCAAAAACCAAAAGAAAAAGTTAAAAGTATAAATAAGAGGCGATTAAATGGACAGTTTTAATAAAGCGAAAGAAAACTTTTTAAGAAAAGAAAAAGATTTAAGTAAGTATGCTACTAAAAGTAGTGAGGCAGTTAGACTAAAAGAAGAAAAAGAGGATATTAGACCTCCGTATTTTCATGATATTGATAGAATAATTCACTCTTTATCTTATACAAGATACTTAAATAAAACACAAGTCTATACATTTAACGATAATGATCATGTTAGTAGAAGAATTACCCATGTCCAGTTAGTTAGTAAGATTGCAAGAACTATTGGTAGAGCTTTAAACTTAAATGAAGACTTAATAGAAGCGATTGCCTTAGGACATGATATTGGTCATACTCCTTTAGGACATAGTGGAGAAGCAATACTAAATAAACTGTCTAAAGAAGAATTAAACGAGTACTTTGCTCACAATATTCAAGGTGTTAGATATTATATGTATGTATCAAAAGATGGAGAAGGGCTAAATTTAACTCTTCAAACTTTAGATGGTATAATGACTCATAATGGAGAGATGTTAAGTCCTATTTATAAACCAGTTAATAAAACTAAAGAAGAATTTTTAAGAGAATATGAAGAAAGTTATAAAGATATAAAAAAGACTAAAACATATCATCCTATGACTTTAGAAGGTTGTATAGTTAGAATAAGTGATATTATAGGTTATATTGGTAGAGATATAGAAGATGCCATTATGATTGGAAAACTTAAAAGAAGTGATATTCCTAAAGAAATTACAAGCATTTTAGGTGATAATAATAGAGATATTGTCAATAATATTATTTTAGATATTGTTAATGAAAGTATAGATAAATCTTATATTAAAATGAGTGATGCAGTATATCAGGCTTTATTTGCTTTAAAAAAATTTAATTATGATAATATTTATAAATACTCTATGACAAAAGAAGAATATACTTATTATGAGAAAGGTATTTATAAACTATATCATATATATCTGAAAGATATAGATACTAATAATAAAGATAGTATAATATACAAGACATTTTTACAACATCAATCTAAAGAATACCTAGATAATACAAACATTAAAAGACAAGTAATAGACTTTATCGCTGGTATGACAGATGACTTTTTGATAAGAGAGATAAAAAAATATGAGTAGAATTTTAGATTGTACTAATTTAGAAGAAGAAATATTAACTAAAGTAAAGAAAGATCTTAAGAAAAAGCACCCTTTTCTTGCTATTCTAACCTTTAATGATTCTATTTATGAGAAGTTATTAATAGATAAGTGCCTTGAACTTAATATAGACTTTAAACATTACAAGTTAGATAATTCTAATACAAGAGAAGTTAATTCTTTAATAGATGAATTAAATAAAAATATAAAGATAACCAGTATTTTATTAGTAGAGCCTCTTTCCAAAAGTATAGATAAATATTCATGTTATGAAGCGATAGATATAAATAAAGATATAGATGGGGTTAATCCCCTTAATCAATATTATTTGTCTATAAATAAACCTAAGATAATCAATTCAACTGTAAAAGCTGTTATAAAAATATTAGAGTCTTATAACATCTCTTTAAGTGGGAAAAAAGTTGCTGTTATAGGTAGAAGTCATAATATATCTAGACCTCTTGCGAACTATTTAATAAATAAAGATGCAACTATTACTATATGTCACTCTAAGACTAAAGATTTAGTTAAAATATTAAAAAACAGTGATATTGTGATAAGTGCGACAGGTGTTAATAATCTCTTTAAAAGTAGTGATTTAAAAGATAATACTACTGTTATAGATATAGGTTTAGGTGATGTCTTAATAGATAGTGATAATATTAGTTATACTTCTAGAACTAAAGGGGTAGGGCCTTTATCTATCGCTTGTCTTTTAGAAAATTTAGTTAAAAGTATTTACTAAAGTAAATTATTATGATAAAGTAAAGATGTATTAAATGAAAGAAGTTTCATATAATATTAAAGTAAATATAATATTTGCACAATTGAAAATGTTCTCGCTCCTAAACAGTGCTGAGTAATAAATTATTCCGGATGAAAATGTTTTGAAAGTTCTATCAATTGATAGAATTTTCTTTTTCTATATAATGTAAAAAAGTATGGCCGCTGTTATAAAATATTAGGTGAAACTTTAATTATTACTTGTTAAAAGTTAAAATAATAATTATAATAGATATAGAAAGAAGGTATGATTAATGAAAATTTATGTATGTAAAAAATGTGGAAATGTTGTTTTAAAACTAGAAGATAAAAGTGAAGCTTTAGTATGCTGTGGTGAAAAAATGACATTAGTTGATGCTAACACTACAGAAGCTGCTACAGAAAAACATTTACCAGTATATGAAATAAAAGATAATATGATTAATATTAAAGTAGGAGAAGTAGAACATCCTATGACAGAAGAACATTATATTTCTTTTATAATCCTTGCTAGTGATAATAGTTACATGATTAAAAAATTAACAGCAGGAGATAAACCAGAAGCAAGTTTTCCTTATAGTAGTGAATATAATAAGATTTATGCTTATTGTAATTTACATAGTCTTTGGCTTACAGAAATTAAAGGTTAAAGACTTTGAAACTGTATGATGAATAAAGAATTAGTTAAAGAACATATTGCATTAAAAAATAAAAGAGGCTTTACTGATAAGAAATATGATACTTTCTTTGATGGTAAAGTCTTGCAAATATGTTTTTATAGCAAGGGTTGTAGATTTAGTAAAAATGGCAACTGTATAATGTGTGATTATGGAAAGCCTCGAAAAAACAATTTAAGTTCTAGTGATATTAAAGAAATTATGACTAAAGTACTAAAGAATAAGTCTCCTAAAGTTCTGCTTATCAATAGCCTTGGGAGTATTTTTGACTATTTAGAAATGCCAAAAGAAAATATTGTAACCTTATTAGATTATATTTCTAAAACTGATATAAAAGTTATTGTTTTTGAGAGCCATTATACAAATATTAATAAAGAAATATTAGATTTACTAAAAGAAAAATTAAAGGATAAAGAAATAGAAATAGAGCTTGGATTTGAAAGTTATAATGATCTTTATAGAAGAGATTATTTGAATAAAATAATAGATAATGAAAAATTTAAAGAAACTATTTCTTTGATAAAAAGCTATGGCTTTAAAGCGGAAGCTAATTGTCTTTTTGGCATGCCTTTTATATCCTTAGAAAAACAATTTGAAGATACAATAGAAAGTATAAAATGGTTAGTAAACAATGGTGTTTCTTTAGTCAATTTATTTCCTATGAATATAAAACCTTATACACTATTATATAAATTATATGAAAAAGGTATATATAAACCAGTTAAACATAAAGATTTTATTACTTTACTTAAAAAGATTCCTAAAGAATATATTGATAAAATATATTTATGTTGGTATGGTAATAGAACTTTAGATTATTCTAAAGATAAAACTATTTTACCTATAATAGATGGTTATGATTATGAAAAGCTGATGAAGTTTTATCAAAGCTTTAATATTAATCAAGATAAAGATTATCGGCTTAATTTATTAAAAAATATTTAAGTTATTAGATAGGGGAAGGGTTATGAATATTTATCATGAATTAAATAAAGTAATAGACTATATAGAAGATAATTTAGAAGAAGATATAGATTATAATGTCATTGCTAAAATATTAGGTGTTAATATCTATACTGCTAAAAAGCTTTTTAGTTTACTTTGTAATAATACAATTTCAGAATACATTAGAAAAAGAAGATTAACTTTATCTTTTTATGACTTAACAGTAAAACATGAAAAAGTAATTGATGTTGCTATTAAATATAAATATGATAATCCCACTTCTTTTTCTCGGGCTTTTTATAAATTCTATGGAGTTAAGCCTAGTAAAGCCAAAGAATTAAAGATAGGAATTAATAGTTTTCCTAGAATTGTCTTTAAAGAAGAAATAAATGATAGTAGTGATTTAACTTATAATATTGTATCTTTAGATGAATTTACACTATATGGAATAGGTATAAAGACTACTGAGGATACTATAAAAGATGATGCTCCAAGTTTTTTTACTAAGTGTGTAAATAAATTTAAAAAGCATCCTGATTATGGTATGGTTACATATGAAGATAGATATAACAGTGATAACTTTGAATACTTTTGTTTATACAAAGATAAATTAACAGGATTATCTAAATATGTTATTCCTAAGAGTAAATGGATTGTTTTTATTATTAATTCTCAAGAAGCTGAAGATATTAGAGAGATTAGTCAAAAGTTTTATAGAACAATGTTTTTAAACTTACAATATAATATTAGGCCCTTACCAGAACTTGAATATTATCATGATGGAATAACAGAGTTCTTAATACCTATAGAAGATTAATAAGAAAGTAAATTACGAAAACTCGTACTATGAAAGATACGAGTTTAATGCTATACTAGATACGAATACATTTATTTGGAATTAGATACTTTCTATAATATTAAAAATATAGAAAGGAGCAAGATATATGAACAAACGAGAAAAATCAGATTTTATAATTATCATTATCTTGTTATTCATTATTATCACCTTAATTTTTAGATAATAATAACATCTAATTCACTAGGGAATTAGATGTTTTTGAAAAAACACTTGAAAGCATCTATTCTAATAGATGTATTCATTTTTATTTTATGAAGAATCTCTTCATATATGTATTGTATCACACTTTTTTATAAATTAATAGACCTAATTTTACCTAAAAACTGACAAAAGATAAAACATAAATGTCAGTTTTTTTATTTAGTTTTGTGTTAAACTTCCCTAAAAGGGGGAAGGTTTATGGTAGTACAATCTATTTATTTAAACAAAGATAATGTTTCTAAAGAATCTTGGCAAGAGTTAATAGATTATTTATGTAAATATAATGGTTATTTTAATAAAATCAAAATAGTTATAGAAATATCTAATAATAAAATTAAATACTATTTAGTAACAAAATATAAAGTACCACCAACAATTAAATCATTAGAAGACTTTTTAATAAAAGAAGATGATATAAATATAGAAATAAATTATCTAAAACATAAACCTATTATTTTAGATGTAGATAAAAATGCTGTAGAACTTTCTGATATTAGTAGATTAAAACATGATAGGGAACTTAAGTATATTATTATTAATATTATTCCTTTTTTTAATAAAAGGTTATTTAAGACTTATTTATTCTTTAAAAATGGTAATAGTTATATAAGAAGAAGATTTTTAATAGCAAGACCTACTTATATACTTAGTATTGATTTTAGTAATAATAAAAGATTCTCTTATGAAAAGAAAAATAAATACTTAAACCTAGAAAAAGCCTTACCTATCTTAACTAATGATAATACTGGTATTTTTAGTATAGATGCATTTCCCTATCTAAATAATAATTTATTTCTTGATTATAAAGATTATGATTTCTTTAAACATTCTTTAATAGTTGGAAGTAGTGGTAGTGGTAAATCAAAGCTTATCAGTCTTCTAGTTAAGAATATACTATTAAACAGTAATGAATATAAAGTAGTAATAATAGACCCCCATGCTTCTATAGAAAAAGATATTGGTGGCTTAAATAAAACTAGAGTAATAGATTTTTTTAATGATAGTTGTGATTTGTTTTTATCTAAAAATAATGATATTGTTATTAAAAATGAATTGTTATTATCAGTATTTAAAAACCTAATGAAAGATGTGTATAATCTAAAATTAGAAAGAGTCTTACGTTATACAATTAATTTGTTACTCGTAAAAGAAGATTTCTCTTTTGCAAATATTAGAAAAGTTTTGCTCGATTTAGAATATCGAAACGATTTAGTTAGAGAACTAACTCCTAAATTAAATGATACAGTTATTTCTTTTTTTCTAACAGAGTTCAATGATTTAAAAACTAATTATTATAATGAAAGTATTTCTCCTATCATTGGCTTTATAGATGAAATGCAAATGTTTTCTGCCTTTGAAAGCCTTGATGAAGGCTGTTCTGATGTAATTAGTAGTAGTGATTTAACAATATTTTCCCTAGATCGAAGCATCTTAGGTGATAAAATAGTTAAAACAATATCATCATTAGTAATGGAACAAATATTAGAAGCTGCTATCGAAAATAATATAGGTAAAAAGCTATTACTAGTTGTTGATGAAATATCCTTACTTGAAAATCCTATTATGGAAAGAATATTATCAGAAGCAAGAAAGTTTAATATTGCCCTTATTCTAACAGAACAGTATTTTGGTCAGATTAGTAAAGAATTACAAGACTCTATCTTTGCAAATGTCATTAATTATTATGTTTTTAGAACATCAAGAAATGATGCTGTTACTTTAAAAGATGTTTTAGATATAAAATTTGCCAAAAAAGTAACTGATGATGATAAGATTAATTTACTTACAGGTTTAAATAATAGGGAAGTAATAATAAGAATAAGTAAAGATGGTAAATTATTACCTGTAATTAAAGCTAAGACTACTGACTTTGAAGCCGTTCCTTTAATTAGAGCTAAGATTAAAGAAAGTGATAAAATTAAAGAGATTAAATCCAGCATAAAAACTAATTTTTCTAATTTTACAAAAAGAAGTTTAAAAGATATTTTAATAACTCTATCTAATAGTAGAAAAAAAGGAAGTAATAGATATGGATGATAAAGATGCCCTAATAATAGTAAATAAAATCTTTAAAGCTGCATTTTTAGTAGAAAATAAAGCTTCTTTAGATGATATTTATAAAAAATATGCCTTTGATATTAAACTGCCTCGTAAAGTCTATGATAAAGAAACTCATGAAGAGACTTATACTGATTTCGATAATGCTACTAACTTTATTACTAAAGATAATATGGAACAAATTGATAGTAAAAAGGGATTTATGTTAGAAAAACAAGATATAAAAAGTCTAGATCAGCTACTAAACATATGGGAATCTATAAATACCATTACCACTAATAGATGTTACAACTCCTCATACGTTTCTAAAAGTGATACTATTTATGATTCTAATTATGTTTATAACTGTACTAATTGTTCTAATTGTAATCACATAATATTCTGTGATGGCTGTGGTAATAGTGAGTACTTATTAGCATCCCAAAGAAGTGGAAACTGTACTTTTTCTATTAGAGTAGATGACTCTAGTAATTGTAGTAACTCTTATAGTGTTATTTGTTCTAATAAAATTAGCAACTCGCTATTTATTCAAGACTGTTTTAACTTAGATGAGTGTATGTTTTGTTCCCATATTGCCAATAAAAAATATTGTATTTGTAATATGCAATATGAAAGTGCAGAGTATTTTGCTATAAAAAAATTAATAATAGAATGGATTGTAAATTCTTAGTATCATTTTAAAATGTAAAGCATACTATATGGAGAATACATTTCTAAAAAAATGCTTGATATTTTCTTAAAAATATGCTAAAATTTTACTCGTATTATGGTTAGGGAGTCCCTAACCAATATTATTAATTTTGAGGTGATTATAATGGGAAATAAAAAAGTTGTTTATTTAACAGAAGAAGGACTTAACGATTTAAAAAATGAGTTAAATGAATTAATAAATGAAAAAAGACCTGCTAATATACAGGCAATTAAAGAAGCACGTAGTCTAGGTGACTTATCAGAAAACGCCGACTATGATGCTGCTAAAAATGAACAAGCACAAATAGAAAGTAGAATTAAAACTATTGAAAAAATGCTTGAGAATGTTGAAATTATCAAAGATATTCCTAAAGATGTAGTTGGTCTTGGTAGCACAGTTGCTATTAAATATGTAGATGATCCTGATGATTCTGATGAATATCAAATTGTTGGTAGTCAAGAAGCTGATCCATTTGAAGGAAGAATTTCTAATGAAAGTCCTATCGCTAAAGCCTTACTTAATCATAAAGTTGGCGATGTTATCACAGTAGAAAGCCCTAATGGTAGTTATGAAGTAGAAATAACTGAAATTAAATAATTATATAAAAACAAGCAGTTTAGAAATATTTATCTAAACTGCTATATTTATCTTCTATAAAATGGTGGTCTAACTTGATAGAATGGATATGGATATACTGGATAAAAAGAAATAGGATACATTGGATAATAGTTTGGTCTACTATTACTTCCAATGCCATAACCAATAACCCCACCAACTATTAGAGGAATAATGCCATTCCTATTATTATTTTGATAGATTGGCCTATTATACATAGAATTATCTCCTCCTTTATAATATGTTATGCCTATAATTAATGTATGAACGGTTTAAAGCCTAAAAAAAATAAAAATATTTGTAAACTATTATTTTCAAAGTGTTAAGTTTATGTTACAATTAACTTAAGTTATGAGGTGATGAAAGATGAAAAGCAAGAAAAAACAACAAAATTACGTTATCTTAGCAATTATATATATTGCTGTAATATTTTTAGTTTTATATTTAGCTAGCTGGTATAACACTTATAAGGAATATAAAGAAGAGATACCTGTTTTACAAAATATAGTTTCAAATATTAATCCTGATGAAGTAGAGCATTACTTAACGGAAAATCCATCACCAATTTTATATTTGTGTGCTGCTAGTGATAGTGACTGTAGAGAGTTTGAAGAGAGTATGAAGTCTCCTTTAGAAAAAAATAATTATGAGGATTTAACTTATGTCGATTTAGAAGATATAAATGATAGGACTTCTTACATAAATGAATTACTTAGTAAGTTTGGAGGAGAGGATTTTACTGTTGAAAGAACACCTTGTCTAATAAAATTTACTGATGGAACTGTCACAGCTGTAGAAGATGGACTTAATGGAGCAGTCTTAACTAGAGATGAAGCTTTGAATTTTCTTGATATCAACGATGAAACAGGACAGTAGTCTTGTTTTATTTATTATTTTAGGAGGAATAAGTTATGAATCACATTGTTTTATATGAACCGGAAATACCTCAAAATACAGGTAATATTATGAGAACTTGTGTTGCTACAAATACAAAATTACATTTAATTAAACCATTGGGATTTTCTTTAGATGAAGCACATCTTAAAAGAAGTGCTGTTAACTATATAGATAAACTAGATTATACTGTATATGAAAACTGGGATGATTTTAAATCTAAAAATAAAGGTGTATATTACTATTTAACTAGATATGGAAGAGTTCCTCATACTAGCTTTGATTATAGAAATAAAGAAAATTTAGATCTATATTTTATTTTTGGTAAAGAATCAACCGGTATTCCTAAAGAAATATTAAAAAAAGATCTAAGTCATTGTCTTAGAATCCCTATGACTAAAAATGTTAGAGCTTTAAATGTTTCTAATAGTGTTGCTATTGTGATCTATGAAGCCTTAAGACAACAAGATTTTAATGATTTATTAAGAGAAGAGCCTCATAAAGGAGCTGACTTTTTAGAAAAATAAAAGATAATCACTTTCAAAATGATTATCTTTTTAAGCTGCTTGTTTATCTTGTTTTCTTAAACTTCTGATTTCTCTTGCACTCATTCTAATTTTAGTTCCATCTTCAAGTCTAATTACTTGTAAATTTGGTTTTTGTTGTCTTTTAGTAGCATTTAAAGCATGTGATCTACTATTTCCAGTTAAAGGCTTTTTGCTAGTAACTTTCTTTGCCATAAATAATTCCTCCTTTACTAAACGTTTCTGCTTTATAACTTTATCATAAATATAACATAAAGTCAAATAAAATCTCCAAATTTGTTAATCCTTTTTTAAAAAGATACCTTATCATTAATAAAAAAGATTCCGA
>CAMMBX010000022.1 GCA_946494345.1 uncultured Mycoplasmatota bacterium
CATTATATATCTTATTTTACCACCATACATTAACTTCTCTTTATATTTTTTATAACCCGTCTTTTCTAATGTTTTAAGACTTGCTAAATTATCAGGATGAACGGTTGCATAAGAGTATTTTATACTAGCATCTTCTTCTTTCATTATAGATTCTGCTTTTAAAATTAAACTCTCTTGTAAATGATTTCCTCGATATTTTGGTAATACTCCAGCATTATCCATTTCAATAGATGAAGATAATTCATCTTTAGGTATTTCTTCTGCAAGTTCACTATTAGGATTAATATGTCGCTCTGCTATTAGAAAACCTGCTAAAGTATCTTTATATAAAGCTTTAACAATAATAGCATTATCTTCTAGTTTCTTTAATATCTTATCATATTCCATTAAATCAATAGAATACCATTCTTTATGTTCCAAGTTTTCATAAATTATTTTACAAACTTCAATAACCGTTTCTATATCATTACTATTTCCTTCTTTGATAATAAAATTCATTATTTGCTCACCTCAATTTCTATATTATTTTAATATGTTATGATAATTAAGCTGTTTCAACTTTTCCTTACCTCCCTACTTTTTAACTTATAAAATTTGTATAGTTTAAATTTTCTCATATTTTTAGGAAACTATAATAGGGTTTTACTTAAACAAAATACTCATTATTTGTATCACTAAAATTTATATTGTACTTTTCTTTTGCTAACTTAATAGCATCATCAATCATTAAGTTACCTGCCAAATCAGGATAATTTAAATATTGTTTTACATTTTTGATATTTGCCATAAATCGTTTATAAGTTTTTCCATTATCTATATCGGGCTTAACTTCACCTATATTTTTAATCTTGGCAAGCATTCTAACTTGTGCATATTTTTCTTTAGCAGCACCTTCAACTAATAAATAACCTAAATAATAAATATCTTCTATCTCAATATTTAACTCTTCTAAATACTCTCTTTTAAGTGTATCCTCCAAACTTTTATCACTATCGCAAGGCTTTCCTCCTGTTAATTTATATTTATTGTCATCAATTCTTAAAACAATATTACCATCATCAGAAAATGCAATTCCATATACTTGTTTAATATTTAAATATTCTGGTACTTTATCCTTAAACCAACTATATTTTACCATTTAAAAACCTCCAATTTATATAATTATAATAATTGCTTCTACATCAATTACATTTAACACATATTTCACCTTCAAATTTACAACTATATTGTATTATAAATAAAGATGCAACCATGCCGTAAGAAATGTCGTAATAAATGTCGTAAGAAAAATATATTATATGAATACAATTTCCCGTGCTGTTTTAAGTTAAATACGAGTAATTTCACACATCTAAACATATCTTTTTTCTAAAACATATAAATAACCCTTCACTTATATAATATACTATTTATTAATTTTTCTTTCGCAAATTTAACAAAGTTATAGATTCTAAATGATAAGTATTTGGAAATTCATCTACTAGTTTGATGTAATTAAGTTCGTAACAACTATCTAAAAGATTAATATCACGAGCAAGGGTTAAGGGATTACATGAGACATAGATAATATTTTTTACTTTTAGTGATAAGAGAAACTCTATTAAATCTTTAGAAATACCAGTTCTCGGAGGATCTAAAATAATAGTATCAGGAACAAGCTTTAGTTTATTAATAACTTTACTAACATCCCCTAAATAAAACTCTGTATTAGTAATATTATTTAACTTAGCATTATTTCTAGCATCCCTCACTGCATCTTCAACTACTTCAATACCAATTACTTTTTTAGCATAGTCACTTACTAATAAACTAATTGTACCTGTCCCACAGTATAAATCATAGATAATATTACTATTTAGTTTTTTTACTATATCAATAACTTCTTTATATATTAAACTAACCCCCTCTTTGTTCACTTGAAAGAAAGAGTCTTTTCTTACCATAAACTTTTTAGATAAAACTTCTATCATTAAAGATGGAACACCACTGATTAGTTCATTATTATAGTATAGAGAACTAACCAAAGATGAGAAAAACTCTCTAATGGATTCTTTATCTTCCTTACCTTCTAATATTAACATAAGCTTACCATCTAAAGATTTAATAATCGCTTTAGTTAGTTTTTTATGTACTTTAATAAAAGAATTTAAAGAAGCTGTTAGAGTTATAATATTACTATCTAATAAATTACATTTATCAACCTCTATTAAATTATTAGATTCTTCCTCATAATAGCCTAACTTATCTTCCTTAATATGATAAGTAACTTTATTACGATAGTTATAACATTTAGTAGGAATTATTTCTAAATTATTTAAATTATAATTTGTATATTTAGAAAAAATATTCTTAACTGTATTCTTTTTATACTCTAACTGTTCCTCATAAGTTAAATGTCCTATCTGACATCCTCCACAAGTTTGATAATAAGGGCAATATTTTACTTTAAGAGGATTACATCTTTTACCTATAGAATACCTTTTCTTATCTTTTACAATATTAATAGATACTTCTTCTCCCACTTTTACTTTGGGTATAAATACTACTTTATTATCTATTTTGGCAATGCCTCTACCTTGATGGTCATAATCTATTACTTTAACTTCCATAAACTTCACCTAATAATAGGTTACTACAAAATCGGTTAAAGAAAAAGAAATTTATAATATTTTTCATTTTGGTAATACTAAAAGTGAAATGAGGTGAAGTTATGCTTATTGATGAGATAAAAAAAGCTTTTGGTAATGCCACTGATTTAATTGTTAGACCTTTTATTATAGATAATAGAGAAATAACTCTTGTGATGAGTGAAGTTTTAGGTAGTTCTGATTATGTAAATGACTTTATTTTAAAAAAGCTTTTGACTATCAAGTTTCAAAGTAATGATATTGGTAATGAACTTCTTAACTTTATTCCTACTAATAATGGAAAAATATTAAATAAACTAAGTGATATGACTGACTATATTTGTATGGGCTTCGCTCTTTTAATTTATAGCGATAATGAGGCCATTGCCATAGAAGCTCGTGCTAGTGTTGATAGAGGTATAGGTGAAGTTAATAACGAAGCGAGTATAACAGGAAGTAAAGATGCTTTTAATGAGAATTTTAATACTAATGTGGGACTTATTAGAAGCAGAATAAGAGACTGTAATTTATATGTGGATGGAATGTTTGTTGGAAAGTCTAGTAAAACTAAAGTTGGCGTTTTATATATGAATAATATTGCTATTAAGAAAAATGTTGATGATATTAAGAATAAACTTAAGAAAATTAATGTTGATGGCATAATTGATTCTGGTAACTTAAAGAGTTATTTAGACAATAAGACTAACTTTTTCTTCCCTACAATTACATCGACTGAACGACCTGATCGTGTGGCTCAAGCTTTACTTGAAGGAAAGATTGCAATAGTCTCTGATAATTCTCCTCTAGTTTTAATTACCCCTACTTTCTTTGTTGATTATTTGCATACAAGTGATGATTATTATGAAAAGGCAATTAATACTTCTTTTATTAGAATAATAAGATTCCTAGCATTTTTAATCGCTATCTTTACTCCTGCAATATATATTGCTTTAACTACTCATAATCAAGATATATTACCTTTACCTTTATTCTTAAACTTTATGGAACAAAGAAGTTCAGTTCCTTTTTCTGCTTTAATAGAAGCAATTTTCATGAGTATTTCTTTTGAAATATTAAGAGAAAGTGATATTAGAAAACCAGCTAGTATGGGAACATCAGTATCTATCCTTGGAGGTTTAATCTTAGGAGATGCTGCTGTTTCTGCAGGTATTATTTCTCCTATTATGATAATAGTAATATCAATATCAGCAATATCGGGTCTTGCTTTTTCTTCTATTGAAATGATTTATGCATTAAGATGGTGGCGATTTATTCTAATGATTCTTGCTATGTTCTTTGGACTATTTGGTATTTTTGTTGGATTTATTGTCTTACTTTCATCGCTTGTTACTACTTCTTCTTTAAATGTTCCTTATCTCGCTCCTTTTTCTCCTTTTATTAAAGGAGAAATCAAAGATACTTTAATTAAAGGAAGTCATAAAAAAGTAAGGTTTAGAAATCCATTACTTACAAAAAATAAAGTAAGGGAGAGAAGTCAATGAAAAAGATTATTATTTTTTTGATACTACTTTTATTTTTCTTAGGTTATACTCCTTATCATGAATTAAATGGTTTAGCAGTTGTTGATACATTGGGTTTAGAATTTAAGGATAATAAATATTATCTTTACTTAAATGTTATTAATGATGATAATAAAGTTTATAGTGTTAATGGTGATAGCCTTGGAGAAGTCTTTTTAAAAGCTAAAAATATTGATAATAAAAAGACTTATTATAATCATTTAGAAGTAGTTATTTTAAATACAAATGCAATTGATGATAAAACTCTTAACTTCTTTAAAGATGAGTTTACTGCTATTGATTATTTAATGTTATCTACTAAAGATGAATTAAGTAATTTATTTAATACTTATCATAAACGAAACGATTATAAGAGCTTTATAAAAAAAGAAAAAGAAGAAACTGCCAGTATTACTAATGTTACTTTTAAAGAGTTTTTAAGTGATAGTTCAGATGATATAAAAGATGGATATCTTCCTTTAATTAGTTATAATGAAAGACTTATAAGTGAAGGTGTATATATTCCTTCTAAAAAGGTTACTTTAGATAATAGTTTAGCAAGAGCATCTTATTTACTTAATGGTAATACTGATACTTATAATACAAAATTTGAAATTAATAATGTAAGTTATGAGGTTATTTTATATGATTTAAAAGCTACAATTAAATATAAAGATAGTAATATAAATATTAAAATTACTGGAAAAATAGATAGTCCTGATAATGATGATTTATCTAAATTAAAAAGTATGTCTATTAAAGAGTTAGAAAATAATATAAAAGATTTAATTAAGAGTGAACAAGTTAATAAATATAATATTACAAATATTATTAATTATATTTATTTAAACAAAAGAGAACTTAATTATAATGATTATATTAATACTGATATTATGATTAAAATTGATTTAAAACAAGAAAGGAAAAATAATTATGGTTAATAAAAAAATAGGATTATTACAATTAGCTAGTTTAACCTTCTTTTTAACAACAACTTCTTTTCCTCTTTTCTTTGAAAACATTATTAAGATTAGTAAAAGTGATACTATTATTAGTATTATTCTAGGTTCTATTTTAACATTATTAGCATTTAAAATTATTTTAAAATTAAGAAGAAATTTTAAAGTAGAAAATAAAGCTCTAAAGATTATAATTTGTTTAGTCTTATCTATTATTTTTATATATTTAATTATAGAAAGTAGTACTTTTATCAAGAACTCTTTTCTTAGCAGTGGTAACTTTTATAGTATACTTATTCTCTTATTTTTAATGTGTTTAGTCTCATCTTTACAAAGTTATAAAGAATTAGCTAGTCTTTCTTTAATTCTTAGTTTTATTTTTATACCTTTATTTATTATTAATATTATAGGAAGTAGTTTTAGTTTAGATTTAACTTATTTAAGAGTTCCTTTTAGTAATGATATTGTTAATGTAGTAAAAGGTAGTTTATTGTTCTTTGTGTATGAAATAATTCCTTTGTCTTTATTGTTATTTATTCCTTATAAAGAAATAGATGGAAGAAAAAAACAAGATAAATATTTATATCTTGCTTTAGTTATTGGGCTTTTAATAATTATTATACAATATTTATTATTGTATTTCTCATCTAGTATTAATATTTTAACTAGTTATAATTATCCTTTTATGTTAGTTATTAATAGTTTATCTAGTACTTTTATACTAGGAAGATTAAGTTACATTATAAGCTTTTATTTATTATTTTCTTTAATTATTACTTTGGCTTTAATATTATGTATTATTAAGCAGTTAGGACTGAACAAGTATATCCATAAGACTCAAGAGTAGTTGTCTGGGCATCTAATGGTTGGAAGAAGGCATCTAAACTTGTATTTGTAGGATCTGCTTCTTTAGCTTCTCTATTTAAAACAAAGGTTGTAGATGTTTCATTCGTAGTCTCCTCTACTAAGCCTGAATTTCTGATATTAGCCATTTCTGTTACAATAGGATTATCAGTTATAGTTGGATCAACAACTGTTGGTAATTCGTAATAAAATGTTACTCTATTTAAAGTGTCATCTCCATAATTACTAGTAATAGTAATATTATAGACCATTGTCCCAAGGGTTACTTGTCTTCTACAAGTTAAAGCTGTGGCTGTAGTAACAGTATTACTATCATCTTCATCATTATTAGAATTGTTTACATCATTTATATTAGTATTAGAAGACTCTTCTTTAAAAAAGACTCTAGTAAGTGGCGGAATGGCAATCAATATAATTAAAATGGCTATTAAAAGATAAATAAATATATTTGTAATAGAACTTTCTTTTTTTTGTGGTTGCATTATTCTTCCTCACTTTCTTTAACTTTATCAGTATCTTCATCAAATAATTCTTCAATCTCTGGTTCAGTTTTATTATTCTCTTCTTTTTTAATATTTTGTTCTTCTATAGTGAAATTTTCATCATTATCTTCATGATCAATATCTATATCATTAGTATCTTCATTATATAAAGGCTCTATATTATTAAAACTATCATTGTCATTTTCTTCTTCATGACTTATTTCTTCTTTATCAAGTTTTTCTTTTCTTTTAATATTAAGTATAAACTTAACAATATAATAAATTAAAAATATTAAAGGGAATACTGGAAATACCATAAAGAAATAATAGAAAATAATATTTTCTTCTACAGCATTTAAAGCTCTTACGTTTTCTGTAAAAGCTAAGGAAAAACCAATAGAAACAGAAAGAAGAATTGATGTAAAAATAACTCCTATAACATCGCTCCAGTAATTGATAACATAATTAGTCCTGTTTTTATCTTTATTTCTATTTTTATGTTCATAAATTTTAGTACCAATAAAAAATAAAAGAAGGATTAATAATAAAGGAATTATTACATAAAATAATAAAACTTTTAAGTTCTCTTCATTATAAACCGTTTGTGTCATATACTCATCACCTATTATAATAATATCACAGTCTTAGCTTCTCTTCAACTTAAAAAAGTAACTATTTTTTATACTTTACATAGTTACTTTTTATTGTTTGCTTCTAAATTAAGAAGGAATTCTTTTTTATCTATGGATGATACATAAGTACCAATATCATTATTATTCTTTATCACTCTATGACAAGGAATAAGTACTGGGCAAGGGTTTTTATTTAATATTTCTATTACAGGACTGATAATTTCTTTATCACCAAGAAAGCCAGCGATATCACTATAGGTTAAAACTTCTCCATAAGGGATATGACTTACTATTTCTAAAACTCTTGCTTCTAAACCTGATATTAAATAATTATAAAATGAAAATGAAGTTATCTCTCCCTTAAAATATAAATCTAACTCTTTTTTTACTTTAAGACTTAATCTATTTTCCCTTTCCTCTTCTTCTATTTTATCAACAAATGTTATTGATAAAATATCATGTTCACTAGTATTGATTCTAATTATCCCAATGGGACTTTCATAAAAAGAAAGATAACTAACATGTCTCATACTACTACTCCTGTTAAAATGAATATTTCATTTTTATTATTAGTGATATTTTATCATGGAGAAAAAATACTTGTCAATATTCTATCAATTAAAATAATTTAATAAATAAACTATAGAAAATTAAGGTTAATGGTTTTCCAACTAAAATCATGACAAGAAATTTCTTAAAAGTTAAATCACTAATACCAGCGATATAGCAAAGTAAATCATCAGGAGCGCCTGGTAAAAGGATTCCTAGAAAGAAAACCTTTTCAAACTTTTTGGTTCTAATATATTTTAAATATTTATTAATAGTTTCTTCTTTAAATAATTTTTTTATTAAAGGAAGGCCAAAGTTTCTACTTAACATATAAGCGACAATGCTTCCTAAAGTTAGTCCTACATAATTATAAATAAATCCTTCAATAGGGCCAAAAGCAAGTACTCCTGCTAAACAAGAAGCTCCCCCTGGTATGACAGGAAAAACGACTTGAACAATTTGAAGAAAAAGAAAAATAACAGGACCAATAAACCCATAGGTTTTAATTTTTTTAACTAAAACTTCAGGACTTGTTAAAAGATTCATTTTTACTGCGTAAATAATAAAGGCAACTAAAAAAACAGTTATAATAATAGTTGTAATTGTCATTATTCTTTTTAGTCTTTTCCCATCACTATCCATAGTTATTCCTCCTTATATTATTTTAACCTATATTACTATTATAATTACAATAAATTTTTAGTTTCTTTTAGCTCTTTTCGTTTGCATCTATAGTTATTTCTGCTAGTTTTATAGCTGTAGGTAAATCTTTTGCTGTTAAAAGAAATCTATTAGCATGACAAAATAAGGCTCCTTTTATACCGGTTATTTGTTCTAGTTCTTTATTGGTTTTACCACCCCATTGTTTAGGAAAATAAACTCTACTTGTTTTATCGGTTAAACTTATAGGAACAGTTTTTATACCATATCCTCCTCTATTAGAAGGATATATTACTAGTTTTATCTTTTTACCAGCAAGAGATGTTAGAATTGTCTCTTCATACGGTAAATATTCATCTAATATTAATAGAGGTCCCTTATTTTTATTTAAAAGTAACTTAACTTTTTTGTTAGCATTTACTTTTCCTATAACATTCTTTAATTCTTCTTTAAAGATAATTTCTGCTAAAGAGACAGCTTTAAGAAATTGTTCATCTTCAGTATCACTACTTAAATAACTAGGATTAAATATCTTTATAATATCACTTAATGTTTTTACTTTATATGATGCTTTGATTTCAGGAAAAACACCATTATCGATGGCATCTATCGCTTCTATAAAATCTTTAACAAAATAATTATAGATAGCTTTACTATTCTTTAGTTTTAATTTTTTCAAGTATTTAGGGCCATACTCTTCAAAGAGAAGTCCAAATGATGAATATTTAATACCATTATCTCTTACTTTGGCATTAATTTGATGATGATCAAATTTCCCTTTCCCTATATCATAGACAATAGTATCAGGAGAAATATCAGGAGAAACTTCACTTACTCTTATAACTTTAAAGTCTTTAAAGTATAAATCTAAGAAAGCAGTTGCGAACACTTCATCAGCATGCATAGTTCCATTATGAGTAACTCCCATTGCTTCATTTATATTTTTAACTAGTGTTATCATTTCTTTAACTCCTCCTCTTCTATATTAGCAGTATGTTCTATCTTTTCCCAAGTTAAATCTTTGTTTTTTAAAGCTCTATACAAACATTTTACATAACTTATTAAAAAAATGGGATTATAAAATAAAGATTTTATTTTCATTTTTCTATTTAATCTAAGGTTATCTTTTTCTTTTATTAAAAGAATACCTGTAAATAGTAAAAGTACTATATATATTGCTAGAATTATTACTAAAAATTGTAACAGAAGATTTGTTACTTCTACTTTAATAATTGAATTAGAAATTATTCTATACACTAAGTTTGCTAGATATAGAATAACACTTATAACTAATAATATATAAGGCTTTACTCCTACTAAAGCAATATAAGTGGAAGGATAATTATCATCTTTTCTTGCAGCTTTATTCTTAAGTAAGGGATAATACTTTCTCCTTGCTTCAAAATAGCCTTTTACCCATCTAGTTCTTTGTTTTATAGTAGTATTATAATCAGTTGGTTGTTCATCAAAATATTTAGCTTTCATGTTATAAGTAGATGTTAGATTAGTAAGCGTAGCATATAAAGTAAATTCATAATCTTCTGTTAAACTATTAAATGGATAGCCTCCTAGTTCTTCTAAAATTTTTCCTTTTATATAGAAACCAGTTCCACTAACTGTAAGGGTTAAATTATGTTTCATTTTATAGTTATTTGAAAAGGTATTAATCATAGAGAAAGTTAAGGAAGAAGTAGCTGAAAATATACTAGCATTGCCATTTTTAGTATTACGATAGCCTATACCTATATCATACCCTTTTTTATAACTTTTAACCATTTCTTTAAAATAATTACGATCTAAAATGTTATCAGCATCAAAGATAAAGTAAGCATCATAATGCTTTTTAGCCTTTATTATTTCTTTAACAGCATCATCTAAGGCATAACCTTTTCTTTTCTTAGTTAAATCTTTTCGATAAATTATATTTATATTTCTACTTTTAGCGATTTTAACCGTCGGATCTTTTTTACTTTCAACGATAATATAAATATTTTCAGGTTCTATTTTATAGGTTTGTTTTTTTAGACTATCTAAAAGATTAGAGATTACTTTAGATTCATCTCTTGCAGGTATTAATACAGCAAAAGTAGGGTTATCTTTTTCCTTTGACAGTGTTAATTTTGAACCTTTTAATGCGACTATATATTCTTTAATTAATAAATATGTTGCAGCAAATATTAAAATTAAGCATATTAGTGTTATCATTATTTACTACCCTTTCTAATTTTAAAATCCATGTTTGGAAAGTGCTTAGATAAAACTTGATCTGGATAAACTTTATCATATATTCGTCCAACTGGAGTTATAGGCTCTATATTATTCCTTCGCATGGCACTTCTAATTAAAGCAGTCCATGATATAAACATATCAATTACTAAAAATATTAAAAGTATGTAAAAGATTATATTGCCAATCTTTATAGGAATTTTTTCTATCCATTTGGAAAGGAAGGGATAAATTAATTTTACAAAGATTAAAGAAAAGGCTCCCCATGCTAATAAAAATGGAATAGTTGTTCTTCCTCCAATATTTAAAAAGTGATGTGAATAATCCCAGGAAGTAGTATGAGTAAAGGTTTCTTGTAAAAAGCTAACAGAATATTCTATAACTCCTCCTAAAAGTCCTCCAAATATAAATGTTTTAATATTAGAATAGTTCGGCTTTACTAATAAATAAACTAATAAAACTGTTCCTAGACCATATAGAGGATTAAATGGTCCATAAATTACTCCTCGCCTTAGTTCCCAAACAACATCTCCTGTTCTTAGATAAATTTTAACAAGATTAAGAATTTGTTCATATAAGGCACCAAAAATAGAACCAATAACAAAGATTAAAAATATCTTTTTACCACTATAACCTTTTGCAAATACTTCACTTTTACTGCTCATACTACATACCCCTTTGACTTGGAGTTATTTTATCATATCTTATGTAATTTATCAAGAAAAAGCAACCAAATGAAGGTTGCAATTGTTAATTATCAAGTTCTTCTAGGTAATTAATTACTTCATTTATTGTTTTATTAAAGTCATCATAATTAGTATTAAACCAAGTAAGATTAAATTGATGATTAAAGAAAGTATATTGTCTTTTAGCATAATGCCTAGAGTTTTTCTTAATATCATCTTTTACCTCATCTAAGGTCTTTTCATTATTAAAATAGGGAATAAATTCTTTATAGCCTATCGCTGTATTTAAAGCTTTAGAATTATTAAAATAATCTTTTAAAGATTCTACTTCTTCTAATAGACCATTATTAAACATAGTATCTACTCTTTTATTAATCTTATCATATAAAGTATCTCTATCAGTAGTAAGTCCTATAAAGATAGTATCATTATATAAAAGATTATTTCCATTATTAGTAATAGTCTCATTATTTTCAAGTTTATTTAAAAGGCGTACTAACCTTTTCCGATTATTTACATGAGGCAATTCATCTACATTATAAGTTTTTATTTTATTAAGAATCTCTTCATTAGTTAAATCATTATAAAGATTATTAGTTGTACCTTCTGTAAAACTATAATCATAAAGTGTTGCTTTTAAATAAAGTCCTGTCCCTCCTACTAAGATAATGTTTTTATTTTCTTTTAGAAGTTTATCTATAAGACTTCTCGCATCTTTTTGATATTCATAAACAGAGTAATTTTTATCAAGGGAAACATTACTAAGTAAATGATGGGGAACTTCTTCCATTTCAGCGTTTGTTACTTTAGCAGTACCAATATCCAACTTTTCATACACTTGCATGGCGTCAAAATTAATAACTTCGGCTTTGTATTTTTTTGCTAATGCTATACTTAAAGCAGTTTTACCAACAGCAGTTGGTCCCAATATGGCAATTATCATAATATCACTATCTTTCTTTAATTCATGGCTCTTTTAAAGAGTCTTTCTAAGTCATAATTACTATAAGTAATAATCGTTGGCCTTCCATGAGGGCAAGTAAATGGGTTATCACAGCGTCTTAGGTTATCTAAAAGTATTTTAGCTGTGTCTAAGTCTAAATAATCATTTGCTTTTATACTCATTTTACAAGCCATAGTAGCAGCAGTTCTATAAATGAATTTTTCTTTATCAAACTCTCCTTTTTCTAGAGTAATAGCAATTATCTTTTCTATCGCTTCCCTTTCGTATCCTTCAAAAAACCATGTAGGATGACTTCTAACAATAAAAGTATTATCACCAAACTCTTCTAGAGAAATACCAATACTATTTAAAATATCCATGTGTTCTTTAATTCTAATAAACTCATCTTTGGAATACTCTAATCTAATAGGTACTAATAAATCGATAATTTTATAATCATTTTTTAAAAGAGCATTTAAAACTTTTTCATAATTAATACGTTCTGCGGCAGCATGTTGATCTATTATATACATTCCACTAGCATTTTCTGCTATTATATAAGTTTTATGAACGATACCTACAGGTATCATTTCTTTAATACGATATTCGCACTTTTCCTCTTTTTCGTCTTCAACCACTTCTTCTGTCTTATCTCCAGTTATTTTACTATCATTATCAAAGTCAAAAGATAATTCTTCTAAATTAGGGGATGAAACTTTTTCCTTTTCTTCACTATCTTCTAAATCATAATTAAAGGCATTATTAGATAGAGAGTCTTCTACTTCATAGATAGTATTTAAGTCTCTAATATTTGCATGAGGTACTAAAAGTATTTCTTTTAATTTAGAACTTATTACCTTAGTAATTAATTCTTTTAGACTATCTAATTTAGAGAATTTTATATCCATCTTTTGAGGATGAATATTAATATCTATAAGGATGGGGTCGACATCTATATTTAAGACTATCATAGGAAACTTATCTTTAGGTATATAAGTATGATAACAATCTATTAAACATCTATTTAAATCTAAATTCTTAATAACTCTACCATTTACTAAAGTAGTAATAACATTACGTGATGTTTTAGCAATTTCAGGATAGCCAATATAACCTGATATTACATAGTCATCGTTTTCACCATTTATTTCAATCATTTTTTTAGCAACATCTATACCATAAACAGCATAAATTACTTTTAATAAATTACCATCTCCAGCAGTATTTAATAACTCTTTTTCATTATTAGTTAAAACAAATCTAATAGACGGATAAGATAGAGCCATCTTATTTACATATTCAATAATTAAAGCTAGTTCTGTATAAAGGTTCTTTAGGTATTTAAGCCTTACAGGAGTATTATAAAATAAGTCTCTAACCTCAATAGTAGTACCAATACTTAAATCACTATTTTCTATACTTTCTATAATTCCACCATTTAAAGATAAGGCCGTACCTACACCATCTTTACTAGTTTGTAAATAAACATGTGATACAGAAGCGATTGATGGTAAGGCTTCTCCTCTAAATCCTAATGATGAGATATTAAATAAATCATCTAGGTTTTTCAATTTACTAGTAGCATGACGAGAAAAAGCAAGCTTAGCATCTTCTTTGTTCATTCCAATACCATTATCACTTACTACGATTTTTTTAGTACCAGAGTCTATTAAAGTTATTTTTATCTCTGTGCTTTTAGCATCTATAGAGTTTTCTACTAATTCTTTAACTACATTTAAGGGACGTTCTACTACTTCTCCTGCTGCTATTTTATTAGCAAGTATTTCATCCATTACTTTAAT
>CAMMBX010000023.1 GCA_946494345.1 uncultured Mycoplasmatota bacterium
AAATTTATAAAAACCCCCTCTAAAATGTGTCCACTTTCTTGACATAAGTCCCATAGTTCATTGTCAGAAAGTTGCATTCGATTATTTTTTATTTTGTTATATACAATATTAAAATCAATCAAAAGTGCAATTGTTCCATGAAAACCTTCTGAAAAAAACACTTTTTTTCTATTATCACCAATTAATCTAGAATTTCGCCCACAAGATGGAAGTATCCCTTCAGTATAAACTCTTTCTATTGTTTTAATTGATGTTGATCTATAACATTTCATATGGTTATCATCCCCGTTTGATTTACTATTATAACACAGTTTCCCTAATTTTATTATATAAATCATCTTGCAAGTTCACATATTTATTTGTGATATTTTGTTTACGACAAAATACTTAACCCCCTAGGTATTTTGACACAAGTATCAAAATTACCGATGAGAATTTTTTATCAAACAAAAAAATCAACCATATTTCAGATTGAAGTTTATATAAAGTTCGAATAGTTCGAACAGATCCGTCACTGGTGTCCACGACAGGAATCGAACCTGCGACCTTTTCCTTCGGAGGGAAACGCTCTATCCTACTGAGCTACGTGAACATAATTAAATTATAGCATCAGCATATATAATTTACAATTATTAAATTATTAACCTAACATTTGACAAAATAAATACTATTGCATAAACTGTTATTAAGGATAAGTTAGATGGAGGTAATAATTTATCTTAGCGCCAGAACCAGTTTGGTTGACGAGGTTGATAGTTATCGAAAATTCGGCGGATACTATCACGGCTACTAGTCGTAAGATATATGACAAAAAGTAAAATCAAGATTACAACAAAACATATATCAAAGTAGTAAGGAGTTTATATGTGTGGAATTGTTGGGGCAATTTCTAAAGATAAAAACATTGTGCCCCTATTAATAACAGGATTAGAAAATCTAGAATATAGAGGATATGACTCAGCCGGTGTAGCATACTTTAAAAATAAAAAAATAAATATTGTTAAAGTCACTGGTAAAGTTAATAAGTTAAAAGATAAATTAAAAGAAAATGAATCAAGTAATATTGGTATTGCCCATACTAGATGGGCTACTCATGGGAAAGCAACTACTATTAATGCTCACCCTCATAAATTTAAACATATAACACTTGTTCATAATGGAATTATAGAAAACTTTAATATACTTAAAGAGTTCTTAATTGAACAAGGTTATTCTTTTAAAACTAATACTGATAGTGAAGTTGCAGCAGCTATTTTAAACTATTATTATGAAAAGTATACTGATATAGATAAAACTATACAAGAGTTTATGAGTACTATAATTGGTAGTTATGCAATTGGTTTTATTGTAGATAATGATTATGAAAATATCTATTGTCTAAAAAAAGAAAGCCCTTTAATTATTGGTGTTAGTAATAATACTAATATGATATCAAGTGATATTAGAGCTATACTGAAATATACAAACAAATATTATATCTTAGATGATTTTGAATATGCAAAAATAGATGTCTCTAAAGTAATCATCAAATCAAGAACTGGAGATATAATTAGTAAAGAGTTAAAAGAATATATAGATGAAGATGCTAATTCTTCTAAAGGTCATTATAAACATTATATGTTAAAAGAAATAATGGAACAAAAAGAAACAATATTAAAAACTGCTTTACCTTTTATTGAAGATGGTATTAACTCACTTTTAACACTACCTGATCTAACTAAATACAAAGAAATAGATATTATTGGCTGTGGTACTGCTTATCATGCTGGACTAGTTGCTAAATACTTATTTACAGAACTTACTAACACAAGATGTAATGTTTATCTAGCTAGTGAATATAGATATCAAAATAATTTCTTAAATAAAGATACGCTATCTATTTTCATCTCCCAATCAGGAGAAACCGCTGATACAATAGCAGCTTTAAAATTAGTAAAAAAGAAAAAATGTCCTAATCTAGGCATTATTAATGTAAAAGAAAGTTCTATGACACTATTAGTAGATAAATGTTTATATACTAAAGCTGGTAATGAAATAGCAGTCGCATCTACTAAAGCTTATACAGCCCAAGTAACAATACTATCTTTACTAGCTTTATCGCATGGTTATAGGAACAAAACTATTAATAAAAATCAAGTATTAGAGGTATTAAAAGAATTTAAAAATATCAAGACTCTAATAACTCCTATATTAAATAAAAAAGAAACTTATCTTTCCATCGCTAAAAATATCTATAAAGAAGAAGATATCTTTTATATAGGAAGAGGCCTTGATTATGCTCTTAGTATGGAAGGAGCTTTAAAATTAAAAGAAATATCATATATTCATAGCGAATCATATGCCGCTGGTGAATTAAAACATGGTACTATTTCTTTAATAAAGAAAAACACCCCTGTCTTATGTAGTGCAACTAATGATAAATTAAATGCTAAAACTATTAGTAACTTAAAAGAAGTTCTAGCAAGAGGTGCTAATGTTTACTTAATAACAAATACCAAGATTAAGGATGATAGTTTTAAAATTATTAATATACCAAAAACAAGTGATTTTATAAAACCAATATTAATAGTTATTCCCTATCAATTAATCGCTTACTATACTGCCCTTTTAAGAGGAACAAGTATAGATAAGCCTAAAAATTTAGCAAAATCTGTTACAGTAGAATAATTTGTGTTATAATAAAAACAAAAGAAGGAGATATTATGGAATTTTTTAATCAAAACGAACAGAAGGTAACTATACCCGATGACGTTTTAAATCAACCTGTTAATAACAGTCATGGAAAATGTGGCACTGTATATCATTATAAAGAAGGAAAATGTTTAAAAATATATAACCGAGAAGTAACTAATAAATTTTATTGGCTTCATCCCAAGATTCTAAAAAGATTGCAGAACACTGGTAGTAAAAATCTAGTAGAAATTGATGAACTATTCTTTAAAGATAAAAAAGATATTCCTTTTACAGCTGATGCTTATACAATGACTTTTTATAAGGAATATTACAATGACTTTATGGACCTACCAACTGATTATCTTATAGAAAATATAGAAAGTATCTTAAAGTTTGGTAAAGATTGTGCTGAAAATCATATAAGATTACATGATTTAAAAAGAGATAATAGTATCTTTACTAAAGAAAGAATAATATTGTGTGATCCCGATCACCATCAAGACATAAGTTTCCCAGGTGAAAGTGAATTGGCCAAAGTGAATTATTCTTGCATATCAGCATATTTTGCTAATTTAACAGAAGAAGCTTTAAAAAATAAAAAATATCATGATTTTTTATTAGAAAACAATCTATATCGTGACTACATTGCTTATAGTTTGTTTCCTATAACTACTAATCCTAAAAAAGCAATGAGGACCATAACAAAAAGATTAAATGGTCATGAAACAGTTGAAGATTATGTTTATAGCTTAAAGAAAAAGAAAAAGTACTTTTAAAAGAAAGGACTAAAAAATGGAATATAAGAAATTTAAGAATGTTATTGTGGCAAGAATTGACAAAAAAGAAGAAATATTAGAACAAATAGAAAATATTGCTATAAAAGAAAACATTAAGCTTGCTAATATTAATGCTATAGGTGCAGTATCAGAGCTTACTGTTGGCGTATTTAAAACTGCTGAAAAGAAATATTACTCTAACGAATTTAAAGGTAATTTTGAAATTGTTTCCTTAAGTGGAACTATAAATACTATGAATGATAAGTTTTATAGTCATTTACATATGAGTGTTGGTGATGAAAATGGCAAAGTGTTTGGTGGTCATCTTAATAAAGCTATTGTAAGTGCAACATGTGAAATGATTATCTATATCATAGATGGCAAAGTTGATAGATACTTTAATTCTGATATTGGCCTTAATTTATTTAAGTTTTAATTTTCCATATAATAATTCTAATATTTTAGATAATACTAATATTAGAAAAAAATATCAAAAAGATATTGTCAAAAATAAGTAAATATGATATATTTATATTGCTTATTTTTCATGGCGAGATAGCTCAGTTGGCTAGAGCGCTCGGTTCATACCCGAAAGGTCGAGGGTTCGACTCCCCCTCTCGCTACCATTTTAACAATCACTAGGTTCCACACCTAGTTTTTTTATACTAATAAAAAAATGCATTTTTCAAAATAAAAGGAAGCGCTAATATGCCGGACTATATATTTGTAAAAGGTCATATATTTCATAATGGGGTATTTGGTACTTACAGTTGTTACCTTAGTAGTTCTACTATTAATGATAATAGCCATTAAACGATAGTTGAACAGAAAAAAGACACCATACTTCTAAAAAGAAGTATGGTGTCAACACAATATGTAGAGATAACACCTAACAAGCACGATTAGATTATATCTTTTTCATTTATAATTTATTACGCCCTAATTATTCCCTTCTCTTCACATATTAAATTATTACTATACTTTTTATATTTAATAAATTCCTCTTTTGTTCTTATTGTCCAAATAAATAATTCTTTAGATGATATTTCTTTTACTCTTAAGACTAATTCCTTAGGACTAGAAATAAAGCTACAATACTTCTGTTTAATTATATAGTTATAAACATATAACTCATATAAAGCCTTTTTAAGCCCTTTATAATTAGAAGTTAATAAAATACCAAGCTTATATCTTTTAAGACTGCTAAGGGCCATTTTCTTGACCATAAACGGGTTAAAACTCTGTAATAGAACTCTACCATTATAATCTAATAATAATCTATCTAATTTATTAAGCATTCCCTTTGATAGATAATCTTTTATTTCTATTAATAAAGTTACTTTCCCACTTACTAAATTTAAAACTTCTTCCAAAGTAGGAATAACTTCATCAGTATCTAATAACTTAACATTTTTTAACTCATCATAAGTCATATCACTAACAAGCCTATCTACTCCTGTAAGACGTTTTAAATTATCATCATGAAAAACTATTATTTTATTATCTTTAGTTAATCTAATATCAAGTTCAATATCAAAAGAAGACTTTAAAGCCTTTTTAAAAGCACTAATAGTATTTTCTACTATTTTTTTATTATCAAATAATCCTCTATGTGCATATATATTCATCTAATCACCATCTTCTATTTTTATTCCTAATAATAAACTTAAATCTAAAGCTTGAAATGAATTAACTACTACCCCCTTCAAATCATTTAAAGAAACTCTAATATTCTTAATATTACAAGTATTTAATTTTATTTTATTTAACGATGTAAAACTAAATGAAGCATCTTCTAAATTACAATTATTAAACTCTATTTTTTTAAATTTAACTTCATCAAAACTAGAGCTTTTCAAAGAACAGTTATTAAACTTAAAATTAGTAAATCTAGCTAAAGAAAAATTACTATAATCTAAGTTAGACTCACTAATAATAGAATCTATAAGTATACTATCGCTAAAATCTATTCCTAATAAATTACAGTTATTAAAAGTTATTTCTTTTATTCCATTATTACTAAAATTAGCATTACGAAAGTCACAATTATTAAAAATACAACTTTTAAAATCTATTTTCTCTAAATCACTATTACTAAAGTCTATATTAGTAAAAGTACAATTTCTAAAACTTAAATAATAATCAGTCTTAGGAAAAGTAGAATCTATATATTGTCTATTATATATAGTCTCATCATCAATCACTTCATCAAACATAACTATGCCTCTATTCTTTTTATTTTAACTTTACCATCATCAATACTTCTATCAATATTATCTTTAGTTTTATCTATATCTTTTAAACTTTCATTAACAGTATCTTTAATACTATCTATCATTTTAAAGATTCTCTCAAATTCAGTTTCTCTTAAATAGTCTTTATATTTATTTTTTAACTCTTCTTCTACTTTTTCAATATTATCCAAATTACTTATTAAGTTTTTCTCTATATCTAGAGCATTATCTTTATAGTCTTCTAAAGAATCTATATAATCATTACATAAATCTATATATTTATACTTATTAGAACTAGCTAGTTCTTCTACTACTTTATATGATAAATATGTAACAAGAAGTGTTCCTATTACATTATGATTATTCTTAAAAGCAAGTAAACTACCTAGTGCAAGTAATGCTTTAGTCCCAAAACCTAATCTAGTCGCTTCTTCTTTATCTAATCTATTAAAAGCATCATCTAATTTAATACTAGCAGTTGAACTTAAATCATCAAGTATTTTCCCAGTATCTTTTAACTCTTTCGAAACATCAGCAAAGTCTTTAAGATCATCTTCTTTAATAGATAAATCTTCTTTAATATCATTAAACTCTATATCTTTAGATCTAATTCCTTTATCTAAAACTTCTTCTCTTATCTTCGCTTCTTTATATTCATCATATAGTAAAAATAATGTCTTTAAATCACTATTAGATTTAAGTAAAGAAATAATATAATTATAAAGCTCTTTATTTTCTCTTTTAAGTTCATCTAATATTTCTTTTAATTTATCTAAGTCTTTATTATTAGTAATATAAGGAACTTCAGAGATTAATTTATCATAGTTTAAACTATTCTCTTCGTTTTTTTCTTTTATATTGTTTAAATATGTATCTACATCATTTTTCTTCATTTTTATCACAATCTTTCTAATGGCATTACTACTATATTATACTATAAGAGTTCTAATTAAGATATATAACTTTGTCAATATTTTTTGATTAGTAGGCTTACTAATAATAAATTTAGGCTTAACCCTTTCTATTTCCCTAACAACAGAATCTACTAAATCACTATAATCACATTTTTCTAAAAGACTAAACATAATTCTTTGATATTTAGTCATACTTAAAGCTTTATCTCTAAATATATATTTATCTTTTTCTTTATTTTCTATCATTAAGTCATTAAAACCAGTTAAATATGCTCCTGGAAGTATCAAAGAAACACTTATATCGAGTCCTTGATATAATAGTTCAAGTCTTAAAGTCTTAGCAAGATTACATAAATATAGTTTAGAAGAAGTATAAGTCGATAAATATGGCAAAGGATAAAAAGCTGCCAAAGAAGATGTTAGAAAAACTTTACCTTTCTTTTTATTATTATTACAATATCTAAGATATCTCTGTAATAGTCTAAAATTTCCCTTAATATTAACATCAATTACTTCATTAAATCTTTCATTAGATATCTCTAAGATGCTACCACCATTAGCAATAGAAGCATGAAGAACTAAACAATCTAGATCAAGATCATCTATAATATTAAAATTATTATTTAATAGATCTAAAACAACAGGAAACATAATTATTTTCTCTTGTTTTATCTTCTCTTCTAAAGTTTCTTTTTCATAAACTGTCCTACATCCTGCATATACAATATGACCACGTAAAGCTAACTTCTTTGCTAAACTATAACCTATATTGCTTCTAGCACCAGTTATCAAAATATTCATATTATCACCATTATTAATATAACCAAAAAAGACTCCATTATTTAGAAGTCTTCTTACTTATTATAAAGGATACACCTTTTTTCTCGTTTTTAACTTTAATATCATAGTTCATTAGTAATAAGGTTTTCTTGACTATTGAAAGTCCTAATCCAAATTCACCCTTAATACCTTTCCGGAACGGAGTAAAGATTCCTTCAAGTAGAGTCTCATCAATATTAGGACCATCGTTATATAAGGTTAAACGGTTATTTTTGGCAGTAATTTTAATTGTGGATTCTGTATATCTCATAAAATTAGCTAATAAGTTATCAATAACAGTTTCAAAATAATCATAAGTCCCATAGAATTTACTATTTTTATCAAAATTAACTATGAACTTAACATCTTTTCTTCGAAACTTAAATTCTTTAATCGCAGTATTAATAATCTTTTCCATATCAACTAATTTATATTCCACGTTTTTATTATCTTTTAAATAATCTAATTTATTCAAATAAAGAAGTGAATGAACTTTTAATTCTAATTTGTCGGTTTGTTCGCTAATAACATCTATAACAGTATTAGCATCTTCAATTTTATCATTATAAGCTTCTATGTATGATTTTATTACGGTGAGAGGTGTTTTAAAATCATGTGAAATATTTTGATACATTTGGTTACGGTACTCTTCTTGGTTCTTCAAAGAGATACGCATATCTTCAATAGCCAATTCTAACGAACGCATTTCATCATCAATTTGAAATGATATACTATGATCGTAGTTATCATTATCAATATTATCTATTTTACTTTTAAGCTTTTCAATTTTACGGACTATAAAGCTTCCCCAGAAGATTAAGATAAGAGCAATTATAAGAAAAGCTAATATAACTACTGGTATTACGGCATCTAATATATCTTGTTTAGTTTTTTCTATATAAGTATCATTGGTAAGAGCTATTTTCGTAACATCATCATTATGGAGTGTATAATAATAATATATTTGATTTTTATATATAAATTTTCCGTAATTATCGGTAAAGGCACTCATGATTTCACTAACATTATCAAAGTCTATGATATCATGAATATTATCTGAATATGCAACAGTATTACCTATTTCATAAAGGTAAGCAATCTCAGTCGTAACTAAGTCTTCATTAATATCTGATTGGACAAATTCAAGAGGTTCTCTTAAGTAACTATAAATATTACTTTCTGCTGATGGAACAATAACTTGCGGTAATATTATTCCTAAAGTTAAGAAGAAGGCTAGAAACACAATTATTATTAAAATTAATAACTGATGAGATAATTTATTAAATATTTTCATAATTAAGCCGATAGCCTATATCCATATCCATAAATAGAATTAACATTTAATAAAGGCATTTTCTTTCTAAGTCTTCTAACTAAATCATCAACTGCTCTATCACTTCCAAAGTAATCATTCCCCCATATAGCAGTTAAGATATCTTCTCTTGAAAAACTTTTATTTATATTTTGAACTAATAATACAAGCAAATCAAATTCTAAGGTTGTAAGTTTAATTTCTTTATCTTTAATACTTACAATTCTCTTATCTAGATCAATTGTATAATCTAAATAATTTAATACTTTAGTTTCTTTAGTTTGATATACTCTTTTTATAATATTATTAACTCTTAAAACAAGTTCTTTACTAGAATAAGGTTTAGTAATGTAATCATCACTACCTAACTCAAGGCCTAAAATTCGATCCAAATCCTGATCTCGTGCTGATGTAAATATAACAGGAACAAGAGGATATTTTTCACGAATCGCTTTGATTACATCATAGCCATTAACATCATCTCCTAACATAATATCTAAGAGCCAAACATCAACATCATTACCTATATAAGCAATAGCTTGGCTTCCCTTAGTAAAGGTAACAACATCGTAGCCTGCTTTTTCTAAGTACATTTTTACAACTGTTGCTAAATCAGTTTCATCTTCAACTAAACAAATCTTATACATAACACCACCTACCCCTATAGTATAACATTATTTTTTAGCTTTGCCTACAAAATAGGCATATCACTCTCCTTTCGTTCTTTTATTTATGTAAAAAAACTTTAGTTGTAAACGTATTTATCTTTCTATTTTCTTAACATTTACCACTTCCTTTCTTTTACATATTAATCATATCAATTAATAGTGTAAAAAATATAAAAGAATTATGGGAAATTATGGGAAAAAGAAAAAAGAATCATAAAGATTCCTTAATCAGCAAGTTCAATAGTAAATGGATTTTCTTTAGTGCCATCACCACTTGTTATTATAACATTTGATTTTAAATTTAAGGTAGGCTTAATACCATATGTATTATAATAATAACTATCGGTTGTATAACAATTACGATCAAGTCTACGAATATTTAAGGAGACATTTGATGGGGTTAAAGTCGCATAAACCGTACTGTTTGTTATTGTATCAAATTGTCCGGCCATTAATTCCCCTAGCCTTAATAATCCTACTTTAGCTTGGGTTGTTCTTGAAATTAATTCATTATTTGTTTCATCAGCATACTTTGCTAACTTATATGAAATACCATCTCCTACAGCACCTAAATACCAAGTAGTATTATCTTCTATCATTTCAATATAATCATTACCTACATAGTTTGTTAGATATTCTCCATTTAAGAATGTACCTATTGTATTAGTACTTGAATAGTATACACTATCTCCAAATTCTAAAGTTTTAAAACTACCATTTTCTTTTAAAGGCTCGGCACTAGTTATCTTTGTCCCTACACCATTTTCATGGCTTACTATTCTGTATAAGTTATTTTCATCATTTCCAAATCTTATATATTCTCCACTATATCGACCTTTTAAGTATGCTCCTGATAAATTCTCATCATTATCTCCCAACAGTCTATATGGATCATCTACTGTTCCAGTTCCATCTACTATCTTTACATCACTTTTCAAATTAATTGATGGGCGAATGCCTACTGTTGTAATGGAAAAGCTATTATTTTCACTTGTATCAACAATACGCACATAAGTGGAATCATCATTTGGAGTTAAAGTCCACCAAATATGTCTAATATTTAAGTAGCTATTACTATAATTAGTATCACTATTAGTTGCTTGATACTCATACATATTTAATAGTCCTACTGGATCTGTCACTACTGTTGTACCATTAGGCCTTGTTATATTTCCTAAACTTCTATTATCCATAGTAGCATCCCATTTTGCATCCATTACTATAAATTTTTCTGAATCTCTTAAATTACCTAAGAAACCATCTACACTTGTATCATTTAACCACTCTTCCATATAACTACCTTCAAAAGCATTATTATTTTCTTCATTATATGAAATAGTACTTATATTCCACTGGGTTACAAGTTTAACTGTTTTATCTTCATTATTAACTGATACCGCTCTCCATAACTTACCACTATACCATATATAGTTATTTGGATCTTCTCCCGTTATAAAGGTATCTACTCCATCATCATATAGATTATCGCTAGGTATAGAAGCTAGTAATGTTTCTGATGTTGTCTTTCTTCCTTGAGTTGCTTCTACTCTTAATTTCCCTTTAAATGTTTTACCACTCGCTTCCTCAGTTGTGGCATCATAGTCTATCCATATTCTTAAAGTATAGTTTACTGTCTCATCAGGACTTATGGTTCCAAAGTCTACTCTTCTATTAGGGTTACTTCCCATACTAGTTAAATCTTTTGCATCGCTTACTTCATCATTTCTTGTTAGACTATATCTTATTGAAGCATCAGGCATCCTTGTTTCGTTAGTATCTAACTCTATATCATCTAGATATATTGTATAATCAGTATCTATATTTCCTTCATTAGTTAAACTAAAGTTAAAACCATTTAGATTCATTCCTTCACTATCTTCTAGTGGTATTATTTTTTCTAAAGTAAGTTCATTTCCTTCTGTTAAGGTTAAGTTAAGTGTTCCGGCTCTTACTATATATTCTTCTTGTCCTTGTAGAGTTGTTCTTAAATAAGCAAATGCTAAGCCTATTAAAAGAAGAACTATTATAACAATTCCTATTATTATAAATTTCTTATTATTTTTAATTGCTTCTTTCATTAGGCATTACCTCCTATTGCTGCTACTAAGCGAAAAGAGCCATTTATACCAATTTCTCCTTTAACACCAGCATAGCTATAATAAAATAAACCGGCACCATTATTATCTCCATAATGGCCACTGTGTACAAACCATGGGTAATTATTATTTATCATAGTATAATAATCTTGATACCATCCTGTTGCTTCTGATAAACTATGAGAAATACATTCATTTTCATTACATACCATATTTGTATCAGAACTTGTATATTTATCATAATAAATTGAATCTGGCATTGTTATAAAGCCACTATTACCTACCATATCATTATAATTTCCCATTACATATTCCCATGAACCTCCACTCATATCATAGATTCCATAAATGTTTCCAGTAGTTGAAGCTCCGGTTCCATTTATATCTATATCATAAGTATATTGACATCCATAATCAGTATTTCCATTACTTGGACTCCCGTAACTACAACCTGTTATATATTGGTCACTTTTATTTTGATATATTTCTTTATTAGCACCTGTAAAATTAGTATTACCTAACTTTCCATATTTACTTTGGGATAAATAGGCAACTATGGCCCACTCACTATTCTTCATCATATGGGTATCAGTAATATCAGTGAAACCATATCTATTTCTTTCATCATTCATTTTTAAGCTTACATTAAAAGCATTACTTACATTTATTCCTCTCCAACTTGTTACATTTGGCTTTATCATTGCATCTAATTCTGTTGTATTGCCTCCACCATATGGTGCACTAGGATTACTACTTGAAGTTTCAAACTTTCCTACCCAGATCCCACTTAATTCTTCATCACCAAAGGTAAAGGCATCGGGAGTATACCAACTATTATCTTTTATTCCATCATTTACTACATATTTAGCTGTTCCTCTATCTTTCTTATTCTCTGATACAAATTTTATATCTATCTCTCCTGGTAAGGCAAGAGTCGGTGTTGTATCTAAATACTCTCCTTGTTTTCCATAATAATTAGTTCCATCTTCACTACCTATACTGTAACTATATCTTGGTATCCATACCCACATAGTTTCTATATCATCCATATTTACTACTGTTCCTATAGAGGCACTTTTATATGTATCTCTTGTTTCACTACTTACTGTTACAGCATTAGCCCACTCTCCGCTATCATAGTTATACCAATTATTATCTATATCTGTTTTTACCCAGTCATTTCCATTATATCTTACCGCTATCATTCCTTCATCTAGAATTGGTTCATTTGGTTTTACTTTCTCTTGAGATACTTCTACTCTTAACTTACCACTAAATACTTGTCCTGAATAGTTACCATCTACTTCATCAGTTATCCAGAGATTTAAACTATAAGTATTTGTTCCTCCTCCTTCTATTGTTCCAGAATCTAACACTCTATTTGGATTAGTTCCTGTACTAGTTAGAAGTGAAGCACCAGTGCTTTTATTATTCTTTACTAAGTTATATTTTAAGTATTTATCATCTATTCTAGTATAACTATCACTTATAGTATTATCATCTAAATAGATTGTATAATCTACAGAATTGTTACCATTATTTCTTAACTCAAAGGTTGATGGTGTTAGTTTCATTCCCTCACTATCACTTAAACCTATGGCCTTATCTAAACTTATTCCTTCACTTGTTTCATTTAATACTAGGTCTAATTCTCCTATTTTTACTATTCCTTCTTTTCCAGTTAACTCTGTTCTAAAAAAAGCATAACTTATCGCTATTACTAATATTATAATTATTATTATACTTATTACTATCGCTGTTATCTTTTTTCTTCTCTTTTCCATTTTTTACTCCTCTCATCTTTAGTTAGTATAAACTATTTTTTTCTTTTTATGTTTAAAATTAACTGATTGTATAATTAGTTATATAACCAGTTTACGTAAACACTAAAAAGAACTGAATATCACTATCCAGTCCTTTTATATTATGAAAGAAAGTTATACTATAGTTAGATAAGGTGTTTAAACACCCCCCCCCCGATTAACTATTTGTAAACGGGTACTAGTGGGTGTTAGTATATTTAGTGGACAGTTTTTTCCGGGGGTATCAAATATTGTTAAAGCACCTTTACTATCCATAATATATCCCTTCCTTCCATTTTTATCTTATATATTTATGTTAACACATCCCTAAACATTCTTCAAGTTTCTCTTTTATTTTAATTAGTTTTATTGTCAAAACAGAAAGCCAAAAAAATTGGCCTTAAAAACAAAGCCAATTTATAAAACTAATAATATCTATGCTCTTGAAACATATTTACCATCTTTAGTACTAACTAAGATATCTTCATCTTGTTTAATAAATAATGGTACTTGTATAGTCATACCTGTTTCAAGTTCAGCATTTTTCATCGCACCACTACTTGTATTACCTTTAACAGCATCTTCAGTTTTAACTACTTTCATAACTACTTTATCAGGTAATGATATACCTAACATCTCACCTTCAAAG
>CAMMBX010000024.1 GCA_946494345.1 uncultured Mycoplasmatota bacterium
TAAAATTAGATTTTAATCTAACAAATTATTGTTAATTATTATAATTTATATTTAATAACTGCTCTTATTATAAACTAATCTTGCCTAATACTTTGAAAAAATTCTAATCTATAGTATAATACTAGTATATTTAAAGAAAGAAGGAATATATATGAAAATAATATCTATTAATGCAGGAAGTAGTTCTTTGAAGTTTAGTCTTTTCAATATGGATGACAAAAAAGTAATTGCTAGTGGACTATTTGAGCGTATTGGTATTGATGGTAGTAGTTATACTATCAAATATAATGGCGAAAAAATAAAAGAAGAAGTAGAACTTGCAAATCATACTGATGCAGTTAAAATTCTCCTAGATAGATTAATTACTCTTAATATTATTAAGTCACTTGATGAAATCGATGGAGTAGGACATCGTTTAGTTCATGGTAAAGATAAATATAAAGAATCATGCTTAATAACAGATGAGGTAGTTAATGATCTAATAGCCTTTAAAGATTTTGCCCCTCTACATAATCCTGCTAATGTACTAGGTATAGAAGCTTTTAAGGAAGCATTACCAAATGTTCCTATGGTTGGAGTATTTGATACAGCCTTTCATCAAACTATGGATGAAGAAGCTTACCTTTATCCAGTTCCATATTCATGGTATAAAGAACATGGAGTTCGTAAATATGGCTTTCATGGAACTAGTCATAGGTATATTGCTAAAACAATTAGTGAAAAACTTGGTAGAGATGACTTAAAAATAATCAGTTGTCATGTTGGTAATGGTGGTTCTATTACTGCTATTAAAGATGGAAAATGTGTTGATACATCTATGGGCTTTACTCCTTTAGCAGGTATTATGATGGGAACTCGTTCTGGAGATATAGATCCTTCAATTATTACTTATATAATGGAACAAGAAGGATTAAATGCTAAAGAAGTAATAGATATATTAAATAAGCAATCAGGATTATTAGGACTTAGTGAAATAAGTAGTGATATGCGAGATGTAGTTTCTGCTATGGCTAATGATGATGAACAAGGTAAAAAGGCTAGACGTGCTTTCCTAAAATATACAAGAACTGTTACTAACTATATTGCAGAGTATTATGTTTTATTAGGGGGAGCTGATGTTATATGTTTTACAGCAGGACTTGGGGAAAATAGTGAACCATTTAGAAAGAAAGTATGTGAAAACTTAGCTTGTCTTGGCATAAAATTAGATAATGAAGCTAATAAAGTAATGGGAGAATTTAAAAAGATTAGTAGTGATGATTCAAAAGTTCCAGTTTATGTTGTTCCAACTGATGAAGAACTTATGATTGCTTTAGATACACTTAAACTAATTAGTTAGATTGGATGAAGTTATGTTTAAAAAAATATATAAAGAGATAAAAAAATATAATACTATTGTAATTGCCAGACATATAGGAGTAGATCCTGATGCCTTAGCTAGTCAACTTGCTTTAAAAGAGTCTATTAAATTAACATTTCCAAATAAAAAAGTATATGCTGTAGGTAATGGATCCTCAAAATTCTCCTATATGGGACGTCTTGATAAAATAGAAGATTTTGAAGACTTTCTTTTGATTGTCTTAGATACTCCTGATAAAAGAAGAATTGACTATAAAGATTATAATAAGGCAAGTATGATCGTTAAAATTGATCACCATCCTTTTATAGAAGAATTTAGTAGCTTAGAATATATTGATGATAAAGCTAGTAGTACTTGTGAAATCTTAATGGAATTTTTACTTAAAACCAAATTAAAATGTAATGAGGAAATTACTAAACTTCTATATTATGGACTAGTATCAGACTCTAATAGATTTCTTTTTGATAGTTCAACTTCTAAGACATTTAGTCTTGTAAGTACCTATTTAGCTAAATACCCACTTAAACTATCAACTATCTATACTAATCTTTATCTAAGACCTTTAAAGGAAGTAAGATTAGAAGGATATATCTCTTTAAATATGAAAGTAACAGAAAATGGAGTAGGTTATATAATTTTAACTAATGATATCATTTCTAAATTTAAAGCCGATAGTGCTTCTGCAGGTAATATGATCAATAATTTTAACTTTATAGATGAAATATTAGTATGGATTATAGTAACAGAAGATTTAAAAAATAATAATGTTCGTGTCAATATTAGAAGTAGAGGACCAGAAATAAATAAAATAGCTGAAAAATATAATGGTGGTGGTCATGCCATGGCAAGTGGTGCTAGACTATCATCTTTAGAAGAAGCAGAATCATTAATTTCTGATATTGACTATGCTACGGAAATTTATTTAAAAAAGGTGATGAATAACAATGAAAATAAATAGCTCCGAATTAAAAATTATGGCTACCCGTCGTAGCCAATATCCAGAAGATAGGAAAAGTGAATTTCTTCTAGTTGGGCGTAGTAATGTTGGTAAAAGTAGTTTTATCAATACACTTTTAGGAAGGAAAAACCTTGCTAGAACTTCTTCTCATCCTGGAAAAACTCAAACTCTTAATTTTTATTTAGTAAATAATGAGTTCTATTTAATAGATGTACCAGGTTATGGTTATGCCGAGACTAGTAAAAAAAGAAGAGAAAAGTTTGGTAAAATGATAGAAGAATACTTAGAAACTAGAAAACAGTTAAAAAGAGTATTCATGATAATTGACTTTCGTCATAAACCAACAGAAGATGATGTACTAATGTATAATTTCTTAAAGTATTATAATCTTCCTGTAACTATAGTTGCTACTAAAGCCGATAAGATAGGATCTAGTAAAAAAGAAAAATGTCAAAAACAAATAACAGATACTCTTGACTTAGTAGTAGGAGATAACTTAGTAATCTTTTCTAGTATAACTAAAGAAGGAAAAGAAGAAATATTAAAAATAATAGAAGGCTTAATCGTCGACACGATTTAAGCCTTTTTACATACGTTATAATAGGTGTTGTGTATGAAACTAATAATAAAATCAGAAAACTTATATTATCTTATTATACCTGTTAATTTAAAAGAAGAAAAAGAAGAAATAATCATTTCTAAAATAAAAAACATCTTTCTTAAATACAATCAAAAATATCATCTATTAGAACCAGGCTTTTATGAAGTTGACGTTTATCATCATCAAATTGTAGGAACAATTCTTTCTATAGAAAAGATAGATACCTTTGACTTTTCTGAAGAAGTAGATTTAAGAGTTATTATTAAAGATAAAATAAAAATATATTTAAGATTAATAGATCCTACTGACTTTCCTGATTATAAAAATAAAATAGATATTGATAAAATCACTTTAAAAGAATATTTAAAATTAATAGAGCATGCAAACTTGATTATAGAAACAAAAAAAGTTCTCACTTAGAGAACTATAGCGATCATATTGCTAGAACCTTTATTAACAACTTTAGATAAAGTTTGTTGTAACTTAAATCTAATATTATCAGGCATAGAATTAATCTTAGCTTGTATACCTTCTTGAACTATATTATCTAAACTTCTACCAAATATTTCACTTTTCCATATTTCACTAGGATTATTTTCATAATCACGCATCAAGTAATCAATTAACTCTTTACTTTGAACTTCACTACCAATAATAGGTTCAAAAGTAGAATTAACATCAACTCTAATCATATGAATAGATGGAGCGACTGCTTTTAATTTAACACCATATCTAGGACCTTGTTTGATAATCTCAGGAGTATCTAACTTCATGTCAGCTAGAGTTGGTGTAGCAACACCATAACCAGTTTGTTTAACCATTTTTAGAGCATATTTAATTTGATCATATTCACTCTTCGCTTCTTCATAATCTTGAAATAATGATAATAATCCGGCTTTACTAGTAACATCTATTTTAATAATATCTTTAAGTACTTCATTATATAAAGAACTAGGAGCTTCTAAATTAATAGTAACAATACCAGTAGCAGGGTTAACATCCGATAAGTATGCTTTTTCAATTCTTTCATTACTTCTAAAATGATCAGTTATTTTTTCTATATCTCTTAACTTATCAACTTCCATAACACTCTCTCTAATCGCTTCTATATAATTACGTTTAATTTCATTATTAGCATTTAAAATAGCAATCCATTCTGGCATATTAACTTTAACCTCTAAGACTGGGAATTCATATAAAGCTTCTCTTAATATAGAAGTCATTTCTCGCTCATTCATTTGATCTACATTAATAGGTAAAACAGGAACGTTATGAGCATCTTTAATAGATTCAGCTAATCTTTCCGTCTCAGGTAGAGTAGGATGAGTTGTATTTAAAATTATAATAAAAGGTTTTCCTATTGCTTTTAACTCCTCAATAACTCTCTCTTCTGCTTCTTCATAATCACTTCTATTAAATTCACCAATAGATCCATCAGTAGTAATAACAATTCCAATTGTTGAATGATCTTTAATAACTTTTTCAGTACCAACTTCAGCAGCCTCTACAAAAGGTATCTCCTCATCATACCAAGGAGTTTTAACCATCCTTGGGCCATTCTCATCACTTGCCCCTTTAGCATTAGGAATAACATATCCTACACAATCAACTAGTCTAATATTACAACTAAAATCATCGATATTAACTTTAGCAGCTTGATTAGGAATAAATTTAGGTTCTGTTGTCATAATAGTTTTACCCTGAGCACTTTGTGGAATTTCATCCAGTGTTCTTTTCTTTTCATACTCATCTTCAATATATGGAACTACTAAGGTTTCTACCATTCTCTTAATAAAAGTACTCTTACCAGTTCTAACCGCTCCTACAACCCCTAAATAAATATCACCACCACTTCTTTGAGCGATATTTTTAATAATTTCCGTTTTTTCCATAAACATCACAGCCTTCTTTCTTCTTTTCTTCTAATAAATATTATTCATTAAAAAAATTAATATGAAAGAAAGGAGTAATTTTGAAAAACTTTTTATATTATTTAGAAAACAATCAAAAATCTTTTAAAGAAGATTCTTTTAATGAAATTGATAGCTTAATATTAGCATATCTATCTTATTTTCATTTTCCAAGTACATTAACTAAATTAAAAGACTTAGATATTTCTAAAACTACAAAAGTAAATAAGAATAGAGAATTTATTAAAAAAGTTATAGTAAGTAAGCGTTATAAGGATATAGAACTATGTTTTTATGTAGAAGATACAAATGATTTAATAGAAAAGCAATTTTCTGCTGTTACTTTTTTACTTCCTAATAATACTATGTATTTATCATTTAGAGGAACAGATTCTACCCTTACAGGCTGGAAAGAGGATTTTAATATGGCTTATACACTGCCAGTACCTGCTCAAAAAGAAGCTTTAAACTATGTAGAAAAGATAACTAAATTAATACCAAGAAAATTCTATATAGGAGGCCACTCTAAAGGAGGTAATCTTGCTGTTTATGCAGCTTGTAATTTAACTGATAATTTATCAAGAAGAATAATTAAAATATATTCTCATGATGGTCCAGGTTTTATTAAAGAGTTTTTAACTACCTCTAATTATCAAAGTATAAAAGAAAAAATAGAAAAAATAGTCCCCTCATCATCTATCATAGGAATGCTTTTATATACTAATGAACATTATAAGATTATTAAAAGTAGTGAAAGAGGTATATTAGAGCATGATCCATTCTCCTGGCTCATTAATGAAGAGAATTTTGTAATATTAAAAAAACTATCGGATGGTACTATTTATACTAATAATGTTATAAATGATTTTATCAGTAGTCTATCAAAAAAAGAAAGAGAAATCTTTATAGATTCCCTTTTCACAGTACTAAAATCTACTAACTTAACAACTCTAGATGAAATATCTAAAAACTTTATAATTAAACTTCCTAATATCTTAATTTCTATCTACAAATTAGATGATGTTAATAAAAAGTATATCTTAAAGACAATAAAAGCTTTAATATTAAGTTGTCTTAGAAACTTAAAAGAATTAATTTAAAAAGAGTAGGGATACTACTCTAAAACATTTTATCAACATTATCAGGAACTTCATCTTTCATAATAGTTTTTATTATCTTATCTTTTTTTTCACTAGTTATGCTTTTACCTGTCATATTAGCAATCTCATCAACTACTTCCGAAAGTACTTTTTCATCTTTCATATTACCTTTCTGTAATTTATCAGCTAATGATAAAATAGTATCTTTATTAACATTAGTCTTTTGTTCAACTTTCTTAAAAAAACTATCTCCAAACATAGAAAACCTCCTACTTCTATAGTATGAGGTTTTAATATTTTTGTTCCTATATCTTATTAATTAGGAAAGTTTTTCTTAATATATTTAACTAACAATTTTCTTGCTTCCAATACTTCTTCTTTTTCTTCATTACTTCCCCAAGGTACTTGTTCCTCACAGTAAACACTAGTATTACAAGAAATTTTCTCACTAGGATAAATTGGAGAACCAGGTAAGTAAGTAAAATAAGTAAGACCAACTCTAGATATATACATCTTTAAATCTTCTAACAATGCTATTGTTTCTTTAGTGGTATTATAATCCTCTTTTGGGAACCCATGCATAATTAAAGTTTTAGCATTAATTCCAACATATTTAGTAAGCTTAAATGCTTTTTTTATCTCATCAACAGTTATATTTTTATTCATTAAATCTAACATTTTCTGACTGCCAGATTCAACTCCATATTTGATTTCAATACAACCACTATTCTTTAATTCTTTAAGCAGTTCTAAATCAACATTATCAACTCTTGCTAAAGTAGACCATTTCAAATTAAGTTTACCAATTTCTTTAATAATTTCCATAGCTTTCTCTTTATTCACAAGGAAATTATCATCAACAACACAAAAACCTTTAATGTTGTAATCTTTAATTAATAACTCTAATTCTTCTTTTATATTGTCTTTGCTTCTATATCTTATATTATGATTTTGATTAGCACAGAAATTACAGCGATATGGACATCCTCTACTAAAGAGAACATGGGCAATAGGTAAAGATGTATTAGAGAGCCTTTCCATAACAATATCTTCTTTAGGTAATAAATGTCTAGCCGGAAAGGCAAGATTATCTAAATCGTTTATATCATTACGTTTATCTGTTATGTAAATATTATTATCTTTTCTATAATAAATACCTTTTATTTTAGAGATATCATCTAAAGAAGAAGCCTTAGCAATTTCTACAATCGTTCTTTCACCTTCACCAATACACACAATATCACAGTCTAATTCATTTATAACCTCTCTAGGATATAATGAAGCATGAATTCCACCTGCTATAATAAGAGAATTAGGCTTAAAAATACTATTTTCTCTAGTTTCTTTAATTAAAGGATAAGATAAAGAAGATGAAATACTAAAACCTACTATATCAAAAAGAGTGAAATCAAAACTATTGTTATCATTGGAAGTAGAAACTATTTTAACATCATAGTTTTCTTTTTCTAAAGCACTTGCTAGATACATAACTCCAAATGGTAGGAACTCTTTTCTTTTATTTCCAAATTTTGCTACTTCATAACATTCAGGATAAACTAGACATATTTTTTTCATAAGGTACTCCTTTTTGCCTCTTATTATAACATTAAACATAAAAAAAGAAAGTCTAAATTAACTTTCCTCTCTCTTATTATATAACAAATAAGAGTAGCCATCAAAATTACGCATATCATTCGTAATACTAAATTTATTTGTAAATTCATTCATAACATCAAGAGCTTTTTCAATGTTATTAGTATCTATTATTTCAAGTTCTATAAAAAAACCAAGATTATCAACTTTATCTAAAGCTATTTCCAAAACATTCTTATACAAAACTTTTCTTCTTTCTTTTTTTAGAGTAAATACTTCTTCAATTCTTAAATCGTTTAAAATAGTTTTAAACTTATCTATATCATTTATTTCTACTTCATCTTCTATACAATGTGCTTCTCTATTATCAGTAGCAGGAATAAATTTTTTATAACTTAGAATATTTTTATCATCAAGAACTCTAATACGAAGACACTCATTATCTATTTCTCCTCCGAAGAAAGGAAAATGAAGAGGTGAGAAGTAAATATCATTTTGTTTTTCTATCTTCATTTCTATATTATTTTTGGAAAGAAAATCTAAAATATCATCATATATTTCTTCAGTAATTTTATATTTTCTTTCTATCTCTATATTTTCCATATTAATTATTCCTTTCTTGTTTTTCTAATCTTTTTAAACACTTAGCTTTTCTTTTTCCAAATTCAAGTGACTTCTTATTAAATTCTTCTAGACTAATTAGTTTCTTCCTGTATCTATCATTTAAAATCTCTACCGCTCTATCAATTCCTTCTAATTCAGTCTTAGGATCAACTCTTTTAAATAACATAATTACTCTCCATTTCTATTTTTAAACTGAAGGACAATAGGAGTACCTTCTAGTTCAAAATTCTCTCTTAATTTATTTTCTAAATATCTTTCATATGAAAAATGTACTAAACCTTTACTATTAACTCTAAAAGTAAACTTAGGAGGCTTAATTCCCGTCTCGTTAACAAAATAAATCTTAAGTCTTTTCCCTTTATAACTAGGAGCAGGGTTTAAACTATAAGCATCTTCAATAACTTCATTTAAAACACTAGTCTTAATCTCTCGCTTAATATTTTCTTTAACCTTTAATACTTCTGGCATTAAAGTATGAATTCTCTTTTTAGTCAAAGCTGATAAGAATACAACAGGAGCATAAGTAGCAAATTGAAATTCACTTCTAACAAGTTTTTTAAACTCAGATATGTTAGCATCATTAACTGCATCCCATTTATTAACAACGATAATTAAACCCTTACCACGTTCTATTGCATAACCTGCAATATGTTTATCATGTTCTTTAATACCATCTTCTGCATCAATAACTAAAAGACATATATCACTTTTATCAATAGAATTCATTGACCTAAATAAACTATACTTCTCAACACTTTCATAAACTTTACCTTTTTTTCTCATTCCTGCTGTATCAATTAGAACGAACTCTTCATCATGATATTTAAAAACCGTATTAATAGAGTCTCTTGTTGTTCCCGCCACATCACTAACAACGACTCTTTCTTCATTTAAAATAGCATTAGTTAAAGAACTCTTACCAACATTAGGTCTACCAATGATAGCAATTTTTAAACGTGTATCTTCGTCAGTTTCTTCTTTAGTTTTAAAATCCATTGTTACTTCATCCATAAGTTCAATATAACCCGTATTATGAATAGCACTAATAGGAATATAATTATCAAAACCAAGCTCATAAAAGTCGTATATATTATCATAACTATCTTTATTATCCATTTTATTAATCGCTACCACTATTTTTTTATTACTACGTCTTAAAATATCCCTAACCACTAAATCATTACTAGTAATACCTTCTTTTGCATCCACAACAAATATAACAACATCTGCTTCATTAATTGCAATCTCTGCTTGCATCTTTATCTCATCATTAAATTTTTCATTAGCAAGGTCAATTCCTCCCGTATCTACTAAATAAAAAGGCTTATTCATATAACTTACTTCTTCATATAGTCTATCACGAGTAACCCCTGGAACGTCTTCAATAATGGCAATACGAGACCCAGCTATCTTATTAAATAAAGTACTTTTTCCAACATTAGGTCTTCCTACAATCGCTACAATTGGTAACTTCATAAGTACCATCTCCCTTCTTGTCTCATATTGTATCATATCTTTACACAAAATTAAATATTTTATATAATTATACAAAGGAGTTGTTTTATGTTTAAGAAAGCGAAAGAATTTAAAAAGAGATTAGCAGAGTATTATAAAGAAGAAAGAAATAAAAAAGTAGCAATATTCTATACTGTATTAAGGTTTTTAGTTATTCTTTGTTTAATAAGAGAAATATTCATAGGTAACTATCATAATGTTTTCTTATGTATATTAACATTAATCTTATTTGTAATTCCCTTTTTTATTGAAGATAAATTTAAAGTAACTATTCCTAATGTTTTAGAGATAATTATATTATTATTTATCTTTTCGGCAGAAATACTAGGAGAAATACAAAACTTTTACAACATTATTCCTAATTGGGATACCTTACTTCATACTTTAAATGGATTCTTATCAGCAGCGATTGGCTTTTCTTTGATCGACATTTTAAATAGAGCCGATAAATTTCATATTGAATTAAGTCCTATCTTTGTCGCTTTAGTAGCCTTTTGTTTTTCCATGACTGTAGGGGTAGTATGGGAATTTTTTGAATATACTGCTGATTCCCTATTAAGTACTGATATGCAAAAAGATACTATTATAAATAAAATCTCTTCTGTTAATCTAGAAGATAAAGATGACTTTGTTCCTAAAGTAATTAAAGATATAAATAAAACTACTATTTATTATGATAATAAATCAGTAACTGTTCATGATGGCTATCTAGATATAGGTTTAATTGATACTATGGAAGACTTAGAAGTAAACTTTGTAGGAGCAATAATATTTTCTGTCCTAGGTTATTTCTATATTAAACAACGTGATAAATATAAAGGAATAGAACACTTTATTCCTAGAAAGAAAAAAGCTTAAGATTTATTTCTTAAACTTTTTTACTTAAAAACATTCTTTTTAAGTTCGATAATATCGGCGATTTCACAGTCTAAATAATTACAAAAGCGCTCTAGTACTATTAAATCAGGTCTTTCTATTTCTCCATTTATATATCTAGTAACAACTTTATAATCAGTTCCTGTATCTTGGCTAAGTCTATTTTTACTTATATTTTTCTCATCAAGTAAATTACCAAGTTTAAAGTAAAAAGCACTATCGCCAATTCTAACCTCAATACCATCTTTTTTCATTATATCGCCCTCAAATTAATTCTAACAATAACTTTGGCTATATGGCTACTGGTTATATGACTAATAAAAGTATTAGCCAAAAAGATTAATTTATACATAGAAATAGATAATAATAATGATAATACATAAAACAACTTACAAAATAGTAAGATTATTTTTCTTGTCAAAACAAAAACTTATTAGTATGATTATAAAGTGAGGTGATAATATGCAAGTAACAATTCTAGGTACTGGAGCGTTTGGACTTGCTCTTGGTAATTTATTACATGAAAGAAGTAATGCAGACATTATTTTCTGGACTGCTTTCGAAGAGGAATATCTAGAGATAACTAACACCAATACTTATGATAGAGTATTAACAGGAATAGAACTAGCAAATGATTTGGATATAACTATGGATTTAGGTAAAGCCTTATATAATTCTGATTTAATCATAGTTGCAATTCCATGTAACCATGTAAGAGAAGTATTAACTAGAATAAAAGACTATTTAACTGATAATAGTAGAGTAATATTAGTATCTAAAGGACTTGAAAAGAATACTGACCTTTTAATGACAGAAATATATAATGAACTTAACTTAAAAGGATATGTCTCTTATCTTGCTGGACCTACTTTTGCTAAAGAACTTATCATTAATAGTAAAGCTGGTTTAACCCTTGGCACTAAAGATGAAAAGACTAAAGAGTTAATGTTATCTTTATTTAAGGATACTAATGTTGAAATAGAAGTAATAGATGATTATCTTGGCTTAGAGTTATATGGTGTTATTAAAAATGTTTTAGCAATACTTATGGGAAGTATTAACAGTAAATATAGAGGAGACTCTACTAATGCTTATTATTTAACTAAAGTATATAATTATGCTAAAGACTTAGTTACAAAGCTAGGAGGAGATAGTAATACTGCAACTTGTTATGGAGCTTTAGGAGATATAATTTTAACTTGTAATAGTAAAACTAGTCGTAACTATAGTTATGGAGTTCTTCTTTATACTGATAAAAATGAAGCAGAAGTTTATAAAAATCATTATACAGTTGAAGGAAGTATTGCTATAAAATCTTTAGAAAAATTACTAGAAAAAAATAATCAAGCATCTCCTTTTTTACAAAAACTAGAAGAATATTTTAATGGTACTGCTTCTCTTGATGAAGTATTAAAACTATTTTAGGATATAAATAATATGGAAGTATATTTAGAATCAATTAAGACTGCTTTTCTTATCTTTCCCCTACTAGCTTTTTTAATAACTCTACCTTATCTCTTAATACAATATCATAAATATGGTTCTGTACCTTTAATTAGAAGTAGTATTGTTTATACCTTTATCCTTTACTTACTAACAGCATATTTCCTTGTAATATTGCCACTACCGAGTAAAGAAGAAGTTATAGCCATGCCTACAAAAGTACCACAACTTATCCCTTTTGCCTTTGTAGGTGACTTTGTAGAGGCATTTAAAGAATCAAATGGTGTACTTACATTTCTAAAGTCACCAATTGTTTATACAACACTTTTTAATGTTGCAATTACTGTTCCCTTTGGAATCTACTTAAGATATTACTTTAAGAAAAAATGGTATACTACTATCATTTATACATTTTTATTAAGTCTATTCTTTGAAATAACTCAGCTTACAGGTCTTTATGGCATTTATCCAAAAGCATATCGCCTTTTCGATGTTGATGATTTAATAATTAATACCTTAGGAGGACTAATAGGCTATCTAGTTACACCAATTGTTACTATATTTTTACCAGATAGAGACAAAATAGATAAATTATCTTATAAAAGAGGTAAAGTAGTCTCAATATATAGACGTTTTCTAGCTTTCCTAATAGATATCTTTATCTTTGCAACTATAATGTTTATAATGCTCGCTTTATTAAATTTTAATGACTTTGTGTTACCTTTAATAATAACAACAGCAATTTATTATGTAATTTTACCAACTATAACCTCCCATACTTTAGGAAAATACCTTGTCAAAATAAAATTAGAAAGTAAAAACAAACATAAACACTTATCTATATTTATAAGACAAGTAATCCTTTATTTTGGAATAGTCTTTGGACCACTTATTTTTATAGAATTAAATCAATATATTAATGGTCTTATAACATTATTTTACATTTTATTTGTAATATATGCTTATTTTGAAATATTTTTAAAATTCTTTGGACGTAAAAAGCCTTTAATATATGAAAGATTAACTAAAACAGAAAACATAAGCACAGTCTATTATATAGAACACGAGGAAAATGAACCTAGTCAAGATACTAAAAGTGTGATAAACTATAACAAAGAGGAGGTTAAAGATGAAAGTAGAGATTAAAAAAGTAATTTGGCCATCTTT
>CAMMBX010000025.1 GCA_946494345.1 uncultured Mycoplasmatota bacterium
TTAAATGCAACATTTTTCATTTGAACAATTAAATGCAACTATTCCTATTTTTAGGCTGCATTTACTTTTTCAGTTCAGTAGGTGATAAAATAAACCTATAAGAAACTTTCTAATATTGATTTTACAAGAAAAATATGGTATTATAAGCGACAAAGGTGATGCATAATGACTAATAATGATTCAAAAGAATTAAAAGAATTTAAAATTAAATTACAAGAAAAAATTGAAGCCTCTGATCAAGTATTCATTGTCACTCATAAAAATCCTGATTTAGATGCTATTGGATCTGCTATTGGTATATCTTTAATAGCAAAAAAGTTAAAGAAAAATAGTTATATAATCATGGATGATAAAATAGAGGCAATTAATACTGGAGTCTTAACTGTAATGGATGCTATTTCTAATGATTATCAAACTATAACAAATAATATTTTTAATGAAGTTAAAACAGAAAATAATCTTTTGATTGTTACAGATACTAATAAAACAAACTGTGTTTGTTGTGAAGATTATTTAGATGAATTTAAAAGTATTATCATTATAGATCATCATAATCAAGACACTAAAACTATAAAAACCATCAATAAATTTATCAAGCCTCAACTATCTAGTACTTGCGAAATAGTTGCTACTCTACTTGATATGTTAAAAATAAATTATTCTAGTGATATTGCTAATTATCTTCTAGCAGGTATTACTCTAGATACAAATCAATTAAGAAGTCCAACTGTTTCCGAGCACACTTTAAAAATCGCTGCTAAATTAATAGGTAAAGGTGCTAATATTAATTATAGTAACGAACTATTAGATGAAACTTTTGAAACAGATATAAGAGTACATGATCTAATCAAAGAAACTGATTTTTATAACTATAGTATTGCCATATGCAAAGGTAAAAATGAAGATGTATTTACCGGAGAAGAACTTGCTAAAGCTGCTAATTATACTTTAAAATTCAAACCTGATATCGTTTGCATAATTGGTAGAACTGATGATAATACTATTAGTATAAGTTCAAGGAGTAATGGAAAAATAAATGTTAGCAAAGTCATGGAGTTATTTGGTGGTGGTGGAGATAATTTTAGAGGTGCTGCCAAAATAGAAGGATCTAGTACTGATGAAGTTGAAAAAAAATTAATTAAGGTATTAAAGCCTAAGTTTTATATTAGTAATAGGGAGTTAAAAAATGAAGAATCTTAAAATTAAAAAAGCTCTTTACACAATTACAGCATTAGGATTAACATCATTTGCCTTATTAACAACTGGCTGCTCAAGTAAAGAAAACAATGCTACAGTATCTAATGATACAAACACTATAGAAAACAAAGAAGATAATAAAGAAATATTTGATAACTTTGAAAGTGAAAAGAATGAAATAAATGAATTAATTTATACTGGTAATTTTGAACTAGCAAAGGAAGTATGGAGTGAGTACTTTATTGATGCTATTGATATGATCTTTTATGATAAAGAATATAAAGATACAAAGTGGAACGACCTTGCTCCTAATGCCAAACAAGAAATCATCAATAATCTTAATGAAATCGATGCCTCCATAACAGAAATATATCCAGAATATAAAGAAGATTGGGAAAAAACCAAAGGCTTAGCAACTGATATATATTTTGAAGGCTTAAATAAAATAAAGGATTTAATTGGTGAAGATAATTATAATGCAGTTAAAGAAATTAAAGATAACATCAAATCTAGAGCTAGTGAAGTAGGTAATAATATAAAAAATAAAGCTAATGAATGGTATCAAGAGTTTAAAACTAGAAATAAATAGTGATTTTATGTAAAGTAGTCACTATTTTTCTTGTAAATAAATATTATTTAGATTATAATGTTAATAAGATATTAGTAAGAGTAAAGGTGATTATATGGATAAGCATATTAGAATAATTACAGTCACATCTCTTAGCTTACTAGGAATACTTTGTATTTCTTCAGGAATAATGTATTCATCTTTAAAGGCAAAAAACGTTGATGAAAAAGTTTTAGTTATTGTAGAACAAAAACAAGTAAGTAAAGAGACTGATGTTGATATAAAATTAAAAGATTTAACTATTGAAGTTAACACGCCACTAAGTGTCAAAATAATTGACTACTTAGATAGTGCCGTTAGCGATGAAGTGCTTGCAAATCTAGAATTAGACACTAGTAGTGTAAATGTAACACAACCTGGAACATATAATTATACAATTACTTATAAGAAAAAAATATATAATGGTATAATTATTGTCAAAGAAAAAGAAGTACCTACAAACACTTTACAAAGTATTACTTTAAGAACATTAAATGTAAATATAGGTACTGCTTTATCTACTGATATTAGTAACTATGTAATTGAACCTCTTACTGATGAAATAAAAAGCACTATGTTTATTGATCTTAGTAAAGTCAATGTAAATGCTGCTGGAAGCTATCAATATACAATCACTTATAACAATAGCATTTACACAGGAACAATTACCATTACCGAAACTCAACCTACTCTATCAACTACTATAACAGAAGAAAAAACTCCTCAAGAACCACCAAGTGGTGATGAAACTGATCAAACACAAAATACAAACTAAAAACTTCCCTTAAAGGAAGTTTTTTTATAGCATATTTTTCTTTTTTAATATAAAAGCAACAATTAAAGATAGTAGTAATGATAACAACAATAAAAAGACAAAGGCAAAAGGATTATCAGCAAACTTACCAAAAGTTACATTCATCCCCATAAAAGAAGCAACCATTGTAGGAATAGAAAATACAATTGTAATGCCTGCTAAAAATTTCATAATTGTATTAAGGTTATTAGAAATAATAGTTGCAACAGTATCAGTAGTACTAGATAGAATACCTCTATATAAATCACTCATCTCGATTGCTTGGTTATTTTCAATAATAGCATCTTCCAATAAATCTTCATCTTCTTCATATAACTCAATTACATTACCTTTTAATATTTTATCAAGAACAACTCCATTACTCTTTAATGCTGTAATAATATAAGTCAAACTATTTTCAATAGAAAGCAAATTCAAAAGTTCCTGATTTTTAGTAGCATTAAGTATCCTTGATTCTGCAAGTTCTATCTTATTATCAATCTCTCGTAACATTTTTAAATAAAGTAAAGCTAACTTATAAATCATTTGAATAATAAATCTACTTTTCTTATATGTATAAAACTCTTTAACTTTCCCTTTAGTAAATTCATCAATAATACTATATTTCTGTAAACAAACTGTAACAATATAATCATTTCTAACAACCAAAATACCTATAGGTAGTGTTGTAATAGTCTTAATATTATTTTTAGTTTCATAAACAGGAACATCCAAAAGAAGCATCTTTACTCCATCCTCTTCATCAATACGAGGCTTTTCATCATCATCAATTATACTCATAATAAAGCTTTTCTTTATTCTTAAAGAACTAGACACTTCATCTATCTCTGCTTCTGTTGGATTAACTAAATTGATCCAACTACCTATTTCATAACTGTTAATCTTACTAAATTCATTAGTAGTAATATCAGTATTATATATTCTTAACACAAGTATCACTGCCTTTCTTCCAAATATTTAAAATAAACCTTTTATTTCTCCATCTATTAAATCAATCTTTTCATAATTAGGATTCTTAGGTAACCCTGGCATTGTATAAATCTTACCACTTAGTACGGTTATAAATCCAGCCCCTCTATTTATAATAAAATCTCTAATATGAAGTTCATTATCCTTAGGATATCCAAGTTTTTTAGCATCATCACTTATTGAATACTGTGTTTTAGCAACACAAATAGGAAGATGAGAAAGATGCAAATCTTCTATTAATCTTAAGCTCTTCAACGCATCCTCTGAATACGAAATATTATTAGAATGATAAACAACCTGACATAACTTTTCTAGTTTCTCTTTTATCGTCATACTATCATCAACTAGTGGTAAGAAACTATTTTCATCTTCACTTGCCTTAATAACAGCATTAGCAAGTCCTATCGCTCCCTCTCCTCCTTTGCTATAAGCATCACTTAACTCACACCTATAACCAAGTCTTCTAACATAATCAAAAACGTAATTAATATCTTCACTACTATCATCGTCAAACTTATTAACACAAACAACTATTGGAACATTATAATGTTTCAAATGATCAAGATGAGCATCTATATTACATATTCCCTGTTCTAAAGAACCATTACCATTATATTTTAAAGCCCTAACAGTTACAACTAAAACAATAGTAGAAGGAGTAATAGAAGCACTAGGACAAACTATATCTAAAAACTTTTCAGCCCCTAAATCACTACCAAAACCTGCTTCTGTAATAACATAATCAGATAGACTCCTAGCAAGTTTAATTGAAGTAATACTGCTACAACCATGAGCAATATTAGCAAAAGGCCCACCATGAATAATAGCAGGAGTACCTTCAAGCGTTTGTACAAGATTAGGCCTAAAAGCATCTTTTAATAAGACAGTTAAAGCCCCTTCTAGTTTTAAATCATGAACATAAATAGGTTCATTTTTACTATTAAAACCAACTATTATTTTAGATAAACGTCTCTTTAAATCATCTATATCTTGAGCAAGACAAAATAAAGCCATAACTTCACTAGCAGAAGTTATATTAAAATGATCTTCATAACTATTACCAGCACATTTTAATTCAATGTTTCTCAAAGATCTATCATTAACATCTAAACATCGATTAAAAACAACTTTCTTAATATCTAAAATATTTCCTTGTTCAATATGATTATAAATAGCAGCACTAATCAAATTATTAGCAGAAGTAATAGCATGAAAATCTCCTGTAAAATGCAAATTAATATCCGTCATAGGAGCTACTTGACTATATCCTCCTCCTGTCGCTCCTCCTTTTAAACCAAACACAGGGCCAAGAGAAGGCTCTCTTAAAGCAAGACATACTGATTTATTAAGCTTACTAAAAGCATCAGCAAGGCCAATACTAACAGTAGTCTTCCCTTCTCCATATGGTGTAGGATTAATAGCAGTTACTAAAATAACCTTACCATCTTTTTCTCCTTTTTCTTTAACAATTTTCGCTTTATATTTACCATAAACATCTATATCATCACTAGATAAAGATAACTCATTAGCAATATCAACAATATTAGCAATTTTTGTATTATTTGCAATTTCTATATCACTCATAAAAAACACCTCCTACTATATCTATTATATAATAGATTATCTTAAAACAAAGTTTTAACTTTCTTCTTAGCAAATTCTTTTGAAATATTCTCTTTATCTCTTTCTAGTTTTCTTTTCCTTTCATCATAATATTGCATAAGTCCAATTTCTCTCTCTTCAATTTTATCAAGTAATGGTTTCATATTTTCACCATTAATATTTTCTGATTTTTCTTTAATTTTCTTAATAATATAACTTAATCTAGCTCTCATCATATCTATACTTTTATCATCATTAAAAGTATCACTATCTAAGACAATTCCTTTATCTTTACTACCAATACTACCATTATTGTATTGAACTTGATTTTGAAATAACCACATTGAGTTATTTATCAAAGGCTTCTTTTTTATTTCAAAACTTCCATTTTCACTCATTATATTAGTATTTACAAGAGTTAAATTAGATAAAGAAGATAGTAAACAATTTGCTATATTACATCTAGATTCTAAAATACTTAAATTATCACCATAAAATTGTAAGTCATTGATATTAAAATGAGAGCCTGCAATTTCCATTTCCCTCGCTCTAACTATAAGTACTTTTAAAAAGCCTTTATTTCCTTGTAAAGATACCTTCTTAGCATTATTTACCTTAAGACATGATACCTTTCCTTTAAAAATATGTAAATAACTAATAGGACTATCTTGAATATCCACTTTAAATATTTGATTATCATCTTTCTTTTTTAAATCAAAAGTGGTTTTCTTACTATTATTAATATAAATAATAGAATTAGAATCAAGCTCACCACTAATTATAACATTAGTATCATGATTACTCACATCAATACACGAATAAGCAGTAATCCAATTATTAAAGTTAATAAAACTAACTTTATCTCTTACTGAATAATTATTCTTTTTATCACTATTAAAAACTTTTCTTTTCTTAAAAAAATAATTAAAAGGTGTAATTATATATTTATGGTCATCTCCAAAAAACTTATATTCGATTCTTTTTAAATTTCTCATTAACATACCTTCTTTCACACAATAGATATATTATACTCTAAAAGTAAATTTAATCAAGAATACTTATAACTTTAGAATATATTTCTGAACTAATATCTTCAATACTTCGTAATTTTCCATCTTTATTACATTCTATTATTTTAAAGTTATATTTATTAGCAACATACAAACTATTATTATAGACTTTATCTAAAAAGTCCTCATCTTTTTCATTTATATCTCCCTCTATCCCCTCATAATCTCTTTTTTTTCTTAATTTATTATTAGATTCTTTATCTAGTTTTAAAAAGATTACTAAATCAGGCTTTCTTAGTCCTAGCTTATTATATTCATAGTCACTAATATATTCCAAAAATTCATCTTTCTCATCGTCAGGAACCATCGTTCCTTGATAAATTAAGTTTGATGTCGTATAGCGATCAAGTAAAACTATCTTTTCTTCATCTAAAGCTTTTTTTAATTTATTATTATAAATATAAAACCTATCTAAAGCATAAAAACTACTAACTGCATATGCTCCTATATCTTCTCTTTTACCTAAGTCACCTCTTAAATAAGCTTCAATTAAAAAAGCACTGCCTTCTCCATAACTAGGAAAATGATGATACACTACTTCCTTACCATCTTTAATTAATTTATTATATAACTCTTTTACTTGTGTAGTTTTACCTACACCATCACTTACTCCTTCAATAACAATTAACTTTCCCATTTATATCACCTAAATTAATTATAAAGAAAATATTAAAACAATTAAAGGTAAAAGTTAAAAAAAATAAAATTTTATATGATTTTTAAAATTCATATAAAAATAAACTTCAATCTCTTAAATTTAATCATTGAATTTACAAAATTCATATAAAAAATCATCACCAATTTACAAAATTGCCAATTTGAAAGTTTTTTTAGTTCATGTTAGAGTAAGCCTCGTTAAGAAAAAAAGGAGGAATTTTATGAAAAAAATATTATTATTCTTAACTCTAAGTTTTATTTATTTTATAAGTTCAACCCCTATTGTAAATGCAAGAACTGATTCATTTTATGAAGCAGAATACATTAATAACATTTACATGGTTAGATACGACAAAAGTACTGGCACCAAATACTATCAAAGAGCAAGAGTATATAGAAGAACAAGTGATGGAAGACTTGCCTACTGCCTTCAACCATTTGAACTTTTCAACCCTGATAGTAATACCTATGAGACTGTAACAAGTTTTCCTGATATTAGTAATGAAACATTACAAAGAATAAATGACATAATAGGATTTGGTTATGGTCATGCTGGACAAAATGATTTAAAATGGTATGCTGTCACCCAGTTAATGATTTGGCAAACAGTAGAACCTAATAGTGAATTTTATTTTACTGATAAATTAAATGGCAATAAAATAGAACCCTATAATTCTGAAATAATGTCCATTAATAATTCCATAAATGAAAGTTACATCATGCCAAGCTTTAATAATCAAACCTTTTATGGAGTAGTAAACAAACCACTTATTCTTGAAGATACTAATAAAAGAATAGGAAACTTTGTTCCTACAAGTAAGAATACTATTATAAAGAATAATACTCTTACTATAACAAAAGATAGTCCTGGATGCTTTGAAGAGACACTTACTAGATATTATAACTATGATAAGCCTATTTTATTTTACTACAATCCTAATAGTCAACATCTAGCCACTATAGGTAGTCCAAATAATAGAACTGCTAAAGTTAAATACTGTTTTAATGAATTAAAACTAAACATTAAAAAGATTGATAAAGATACAGGTACTATAACCAGTAATGGCGAAGCTTCTCTAAAAGATACAGTCTTCACTTTATATAATGATAAAATGGAAAAAATAACTGACTTAGTCTTAGATGAAAATATGGAAACAACTATATCAAGTAACGACTTTGACTTAACCTATGGTACTTATTATCTTAAAGAAACTAAGACAGGAACAGGATATCTACCTAATGATAATGTATATGAAATAACATTTACAGGTGATAACTCTACCATAGATTTAACTATTGAAAACAAAGTATTAGAAAAAGAAGTAACTATTAAAAAATTATATGGTGATGGCAAACTAATGTTAACAGAACCTAATATTACTTTTGAAATCTATAATCATAACAATAATTTAGTAAAAAGTATAACTACAGATCAAAATGGTCTTGCCAAAATAACTCTACCTTATGGTCATTATAAAATAGAACAAGCAAACACAACTGAAGGATATACAAAAATAGAACCATTTGAAATTTTCATAAATGATATTGATAAAGATTATTACTATACTATTAATGATTATAAAATAGAAGAAGAAAAGCCTAAAGAAGAAATATCTATAGAAGTACCAAACACAAGTACAGAACAAAGCAACTACCAGTTATTAAGTTTAATATTACCTACATATTTAATTGTTAAGAAAAAGTTTAGTTAGTATTTTATTACTAACAATATACTTAGGTAGTTGTCTCTTAATATATAATAGTGAAACTAATATTAAAAGTGTTAGTACAAAAAACATAGAAAATAATACTAATACAAGTAACACTAGTTATATAAGTACTAAAGACAATAATGAAATAATTGGCACTCTAACAATAGATAAATTAAACTTATCTAAAAATATTTATAATATTAACAGTTCTCATAACAATATAGAAGAAAACGTTACTATCTTAAGTGATGACATAAATCTAATTGTCTTAGCAGCCCATTCAGGTCCTGGATATATCGCTTTCTTTAATGATTTAGATAAATTAGCTTTAAATGATAATATTAAGTTAAACTTTAAAGGAGAAGATTTAGTCTATAAAGTAACAAACATAGAAGAACAAGTTAAAGATGGAACTATAGAAATAAATAAAACTGACAAAGAAAGATTAATACTAACCACTTGTAGTACAAAAGATAAAGGTAAGCAGTTAGTAATAACAACAGAAAAAATAGATGCCTAGGCACCTATTTTTTATATTTTTTCTTAATTAAAGACTTATATAATGGACTACCAAGTTCTTTCTCAGAAAGATCTTGCATATAACCATTATAATTTTTATCATTATCACCATCAACAGTTAAATAATATAGCTGACAACATTTCATATTCTTTACTACCTTAATCGGTTTAACAGCTCTTATTCCCATATGCCAATAACCTTTATAGCCAATTGAACCCATTCCTGCAGAACAATGGACATGTAAGCCATTTCTTCCTAAAGAACTTCTACCACTTAACATTGGAACTAAATTTTTAGTTTCTGTCCACTCATTAGTCCTTCCTAAATATATTTCATCTGGATAAAACCAAGTACCATCTTCGCCAAGTTGAATTTTTTTAACAGCATTATCTTTTTTCATATCTAAAACAGGATCTGAATAAATACCTACAGTATCATTCAAAGTTAAATTAATAGAATTAGGATTAAGAACTATATTATCTTGAGGAGTAATTATTATATCAGGATCATCCCCTCCCATTCTTTTACTTATTTCTTCTCCGCTTAACATTCCTGAATTATAAATACCACATAATGCACTATCATTAATTTTTCTAACTACTGATGAAGTCTCTAAACTAGGAAAAAAGGTAAGATTAGCAATTTTGATATCAGGATAAATTATTGTAGGCTTAGTTGCAATAATACTTAAAATTAATGGTCCATTAAAGTTTTCATTTTTATAACCACTAGTAAGTTCTACACTAACACCTAATAAAGATACCATTGTTTTACCACACATTACAGGAACAAAGCCCTTCGTTGAAACTTCTTCTATTGTCTTAGCTAAATATACTTTATGAGGTTGTAATAAAAATCCTTCCTCAGGTATTTGTACTCTTCTTAATTTATCAACATTATTACTTAACACTTCGTTTAAATAATTAAAACTGTTTCTTGTATCTATAATATCATAATCAAAAGTATATAAAGTATTACCTATTCTTAAATCACAACTATTTGGTTTACTTAATGCATTATTAGATAAATTCTTTATAGTAATATTACCCAACTCCATTTGTTTTTTTATCTCTTTACTTGTTAACATACTTTTTCACCTTTTCCATTTCTTTATCTTCATACTCTCTATATAATCTAGAAGAAGTTGGATCAATTTGTCTAAAGTATTTACCTCTATACTGAATATTAGCATCACCAATAAGAGGATAATAATATATTTGTCCAATCGGCATTCCTTTATATACAATAGTAGGATTAGCACATACTATCTCTAGAGTCCACGTTCCTTCAAATCCATTATCACCAAAACCTGCTGTAACATGAATTTCCATACCTATTGCTGCAAGTTCTTCCTTACCAGCTAACAAAGGAACAAAACCATAAGTTTTTGTAAATTCAGCTGTTCTTCCTATATATAATTCATTTGGCTTTAACATTAATCCTTCATCAGGAATTATAATCTCTCTTGTTGGTGTTTCTTTAGTAACATCTAAAAAAGGAGAATCATACACTTTTATAGAATCACCTAAAGTAACATCAATAAAATTTTCCTCTATATTATCAAAGTTATTTTCAACAGCTTCAACAGCTTCAACAGCTTCAACAGCTATACTTTTTCTTTTTATTTCATCTTTTATTGCTTGGTTGCTTAACATAAAAACCTCCTTCAAAAAGATTATAACAAAAAAAAGACATTTATACAATTTTCTGATACAATAAAAATATAGGAGGAATATAAAGTGACAAGAATATTAGCACATGGTACTTTTGACATAATACATTATGGTCATGTAAAATATTTAGAAAAGGCCAAATCTTTTGGTGATTACTTAATTGTATACGTTACATCGGACAAATTAGCAATAAAAAATGGTAAAAATCCCTTCTTTAACGAAGACATTAGAATGAAAATGATTTCCTCTTTAAAAGTAGTTGATGAAGTCATATTAAGAAATACACCCTTTACTCCTAAAATGCTTAAAGACTTAAATGTAGATATATTTGTAACAACTTCAAATAGTTTTAACTATTTAAACGAAGTTTGTAAAGTTATAAAACTAGATAGAACTAAAAATATTTCTTCAACTGACATTAAAAATCATATTTTAAACGAAAAAAATTGTAAGCAATAATTACTTACAATTTTCTTATTTAACAATTTGTAATTCATTATCTTTAACATCAAAAGTAACAGTCTCTCCATACTTAATATTACCTTTAACAAGTTCATGAGCAAGTAAACTCTCAACAGTCTTACTAACTTCACGTTTTAATGGTCTAGCCCCATAATTAACATCATAGCCTGCATCAACTAAATAATCTTTAGCTTCACGAGTTAATTTAATATGAATATCATTCATAGAAAGACGTTTCTCTATATCAGAGATAATCTTATCAAGTATTTGATAAATAACATCCTTAGTAAGAGGTTTAAAGACAATAATCTCATCTACACGGTTAATAAATTCAGGTCTAAAGTGACTTCTAACTTCATCCATTACTTTACTAGTATCTCCATCTAAAATGTATTCACTACCAAGGTTAGATGTCATAATGATAATAGTATTTTTAAAGTCAACTGTTCTACCATTAGAATCAGTTATTCTACCATCATCTAGTATTTGTAGTAAAAGGTTTAAAACCTCAGGATGAGCTTTCTCTATCTCATCAAATAATACTATACTATATGGATTACGTCTAACCGCTTCCGTAAGTTGTCCTCCTTCTTCATAACCAACATAACCTGGAGGAGATCCTATTAAACGACTAACACTAAACTTCTCCATATATTCACTCATATCAATACGAACCATATGTCTTTCATCATCAAAAAGTTCATAAGCAAGAGTTCTTGCTACTTCTGTTTTACCAACTCCAGTTGGTCCTAAGAATATGAATGAACCAATAGGTCTATTAGGATCTTTTATTCCACTACGAGATTTAATTATCGCTTCACTTACTAAGTGCAATGCTTCATCTTGACCCATTACTCTTTTCTTCATACTATTCTCTAGATTAAGAAGTTTCTCTTTCTCACTACTAACTAGTTTACTTAAAGGAATATTAGTCATCTTAGAAATAACACTAGCAATATCTTCTTCTG
>CAMMBX010000026.1 GCA_946494345.1 uncultured Mycoplasmatota bacterium
ATGTAGTACCATTTATTGATAGAGTAGCATCTACTGTATCATTAAAAGAAATAGTTAAAGACTTTGCACCTCAACCTGTTATTACTAAAGATAATGTTACTATGCAAATAGATACAGTTGTGTATTTTCAAATAACTGATCCTAAGCTTTATACTTATGGAGTAGAAAATCCTATTAATGCAATTGAAAATTTAACGGCAACTACTCTTCGTAATATTATAGGTGAACTTGAACTAGATCAAACCTTAACATCAAGAGATATCATTAATTCTAAAATGAGATCAATTCTAGATGAAGCGACTGATCCTTGGGGTATTAAAGTAAATAGAGTAGAAGTTAAAAACATTATACCACCTCGTGATATTCAAGATGCTATGGAAAAACAAATGCGCGCTGAACGTGAAAGACGTGAAAAGATATTACAAGCGGAAGGTGAGAAAAAAGCTGCTGTATTAATCGCTGAAGGAGAAAAAGAAAGTACAGTTTTAAGAGCAGAAGCTCAGAAGGAAGCGGCTATTAAGAAAGCTGAAGGAGAAGCAGAAGCAATTATTAAAATTAAAAATGCCGAAGCAGAAGGAATTAAACTACTTAAGGAAGCTAAAGCTGATGCCTCAGTATTAAAATTAAAAAGCTATGATGCCATGGTTCAAGTAGCTAACGGACAGTCTACTAAGATAATAGTTCCTAGTGAATTACAAAATTTAGTAACAGCAGGAACAGTATTAAGTGAAACTTTCAAAGAAGGAAAGAAATAAAAAATATAAATTTTGATTCTAATATTTAGAATCAATCTTTTATTTATAATTGAAAGTTATATCTTTTCTCTATATAATATGCACTTAAGGAGGAATTAGATTGAAAATTAAAACTTATAATACTTTAGAAACATTAGATTATTATGATGATAATTATTTTGAAGATAATCTTGGTATTACTAAAAATGATTACTTAAATAAATTTAAAAGATATATTATAAAAATAGATGACCAGTACTATTTTCAAAAAAGAATCTATAATATATTTTTATATAATGAACTGATAGGTAGGTATCTTCGTAATAAAATAAATTTAGAAACTACCAGTCTAGACATAATATCTAAAGATATAATTACTTCAAAAATTGTTACTTCTAATTATCGCAACCCTAGATATAAATATCTAAGAGTAGAAGATCATTTCAAAGAAGAAGATAATACCAAAATGTTTAATGATAGTTTTTTCTTCTTATTAGATAAATCTTTTCAAGAAGAATTATTAAAACTCATCGCTATTGATCTAATGATGGAACAAACCGATAGATATGCTAGAAATATGGAAATATATATAAAAGAGAACTCTCCTAAACTAGCACCCATTGTTGACTTTGAACTTGCCTTTTTTGGTAATAGAAACTTTACATATTTTAATCCTTATCTTTTAATAAATAAGAATGTAAAGTCATTAGATCAGTTTTATAATAAATATCCTAACGGATATAAATATTTAGAAGATACGTTTTCTACTACTAGTAATGAATTATTTGATTACATTAATAAAGAATACGATTTAAAAGTTAATCAAACAGTTCAAAGTTCAATCCGAGGAACTATAAGGACAAACGAAAAAATCCTAAAAAAACTAAAAGGATAAAATACTGTAATTTTGTTCTTTTAATTTGCAAAAAGTTCTATAATTTTTCACATATTTAAGATATACTTATACTAAGAGGTGATAACATGTCCTATATTAGTGTTAAAAATCTAACTAAAATTTATAAAATGGGTGAAATTACAATTAAAGCTCTAGATAATGTTTCTTTTAATATTGAAAAAGGAGAACTAACTGTCGTTTTAGGTCCATCAGGTGCTGGCAAAACAACTATATTAAACATTTTAGGTGGTATGGATACAGCGACCAGTGGCAGTGTTATTATTGATGATGCGGATATTTCAAAATACAATAGTAGAAAACTTACTGATTATCGTCGTTATGATATTGGTTTTGTTTTTCAGTTTTATAATTTAATAGGTAATTTAACTGCTTTAGAAAATGTATCCCTTGCTAGTCAAATATGCAAACATCCTATGAAAAGTGATGAAGCTTTAAAAAGAGTAGGTCTATTAAATAGAAAGGAACATTTTCCAGCCCAATTATCAGGTGGAGAACAACAACGTGTTTCTATCGCTCGTGCCATTGCTAAAAATCCTAAAATACTTCTTTGTGATGAACCAACAGGTGCACTAGATTCTAAAACTGGTAAAAAGATTATTGAACTACTACAAGATACTTGCCATAAAACTAATACAACTACAATCATAATTACCCATAATGCTGTAATTGCCGATATTGCTGATAAAGTTATTAAAGTAAAAAATGGTAAGATCGAAAGTATTACTGTTAATAAACACCCTAAACTAGTTAAGGAGATTGATTGGTAATGTTAATCTTTAAGAATAGTTTTCGAAAAATATGGAAGTCTAAAGGAAGATTTCTCTCATTAATTCTTATAGTTATTTTAGGAACATCTTTCTTCGCTGGAGTTAGAGAAACAGCAAGTGATATGATCAAAACACTAGATAACTACTATGATGAAACTAGCCTTTATGACTTTAAGATAATTAGTACAATGGGGTTAACTGACGATGATATTAAATCTTTAGAAGAAATAAAAGGTATAGACAAAGTAGAAGGAAGTTATTCTTTTGATACTTTGATTGATGGCAAAGCTGTTAAAGTAAATGCTATAACAGATATTAGTAAAACCACATTAGTTAATGGCCATATGCCTAAAAATAACAATGAGTGTCTTGGTGAAAACGGCAAGTATAAAATAGGAGAAGAAATTACTATAGATGATGATACCTATCTTAATAATAATACTTGTAAAATAGTAGGAACTATTAATAGTAGTAGTTATATCTATGAAAATAAAGGTATATCTACTGTAGGTGATGGTAAACTAGATAGTTTAATTTATGTGCCCAAAGATAACTTTAAACTAGATTATTATACAGAAATATATTTAATAGCAGAAGGAACTAAGAATGAATTATCTTATAGTGATAACTATGATAGATTAATAGATAAAGTTAATAAAAAATTACAAGAATTAAAACCTTTAAGAGAAACAGCAAGATATGAAGAAATACTAAAAGAAGCCATGGATAAAGTAACAGAAGCAGAAAATGAACTTGGCAAAATAAAAAGTGAAAATGAAACGAAGTTTAATGAAGCTTTAACAACTTTAAACTCTAATAAATTAAAGTTAGATGAAGCGACTAGAACATATAATAGTAATCTTGCTAGTTTAAATAGAACTAAAGAAAGTACTGAATCAGAATTAAATAATGGTTTTGCCACTTTAGATAGTGCTAAAGAAGAGTTTAATAAGGCCTTATCTAATGCTAATTTAACAGTAGATTCCCTACAACCAACATTAGATTCTATCAATACAAATATAACAGATCTTGAAAAACAACTAGCAAGTCTTGATTCTAGTAGCAGTTTATATGAAACTATAAATGCTACTTTACAAGAATTAAAAAGTAACAAAACAAATATAGAGACTTTAATTAGTACTAATAATACTTTAAATGAACAAGAAGAAACTTTAAACAATTCTAAAAATACCTGGAATAGTGAATATAGTAAAGCGATAAATAGATTAAATACAGCTAAAGAAGAAATAAATGATGGCTATGAAGAATTAAATCAAGGCTATGATGAGTACAATACTAATTACAATATTTATCTTGAAGAAGTAGCTAACTATGAAAATGAAATAAACGAAGCCAAAGAAGAAATCAATACAATTGAAAAGCCAGTTTGGTATTTGTTAACAAGAGAAGATTTAACAGGATACACCTCTTTTTACGAAAGTGCTACTAAAGTAGATTCTATTGCTGCTGTCTTTCCAATTTTCTTTATTCTAATAGCTTTCCTTATGGCTTTTAATACTATGAATAGAATGATAGAAGAAGAACGTAGTGAAATTGGGGCTTTTATCTCTTTAGGTATTAGAAAATCCACTATTGCCATTAGTTATATTTTATATGTTTTTATCGCTTGTATTTTAGGACTTACTATAGGATTAACTGTTGGTTATACCTTAATACCACGAATACTTTATACTGTCTATTCCGCTGCTTTTACAATTCCAAGTCTTTCTACTTATGCTAATCCTTATGCTTGTATAATAATAGTTTTAACAACAATTGTTTTAATGAATCTAGTAGTATTTATTACTCTATATAAAGACTTTAAATTAGCGCCTGCTACTATTCTAAGACCAGCCTCTCCTAAAAATGGCAAAAAAATATTATTAGAAAGAATAACTCCTTTTTGGAATCATTTATCATTCTCTTGGAAAATAACTCTACGTAATTTATTTAGATACAAAAAAAGAATAATTATGACCGTCCTTGGTATCGCTGGCTGCACTGCTTTACTTCTTACAGGCTTTGGCATTAAAGATAGCTTAAGTGATTTATTAGATATTCAGTATGGAGAAATACAGCACTATGATGCTACTCTTGTTTTAAATGATGATATTAATAAAGATGAGGCTAAGAAAAGTTTAAAAGATAATAATATAACTAATTATATTGATACTAATATATCTAGTTTTACCTTTAAAGCTAAAAATGCTAATAAAAACTTAGACTTCACATTAATAGCATTTATGAAAAATGATAAAATCAATGACTATGTCACTTTAAAATCACTAGATGGAAGTAATTTAAACTTAAGTGATGATGGAGTTATTATCACTGAAAAGATGGCTCAAGTTTTAGATGCAAAAGTAGGAGAGAATATTAGTATTAGAAATAGTGATAACGAATTATTTGTCGTTAAAGTAAGTGGCATTACAGAAAACTATATAGGTAATTATATGTATATGAATAGTACCTATTATGAAGATATATTTAATAGTGATCAGTCTAATAGTTATCTTGTTAACTTGGATGATAATCTTAATAAAGAAAACCTATCTAATAATCTATTAGATACTGGCTACTTTGGAGCGATTCAATATACAGAAGATAATATGGATATGTTTAACGATATTATTGCCGGTATGAATAATATTGTTTATCTAATAATTGCATTTTCTAGTTTTCTTGCAATAACAGTTTTATATAATCTAACCATTATTAATATTAATGAAAGAAATAGAGAAATAGCAACGCTAAAAGTCTTAGGGTTTAGAGACAAAGAAGTATCTAGTTATGTATATAGAGAAACAATTATTTTGACAATTATAGGTATAATAGTAGGAATATTCTTAGGCTTTTCTCTAAACACCTTTGTCTTAATGATTGCCGAGACTGATGAGATATTATTTATAAAAATAATTAAACCATTAAGTTATGTTCTATCTTTTATAATTATTATAGTATTTAGTATTATTGTTCAAGTAATAACATACTTTATCTTAAAAAGAGTAGACATGATAGATTCCTTAAAATCTGTAGAGTAGGTGTTTATATGAATGAGAAAGATAAAGAAATATTAAAATATGATAATGTACCAGTAAGAGTTGCAGCTAAGTATTTAGGAGTTGGCGAGCAATTTATTAGAATTCAAATGCAACGAGATATAATATCTATAGGTTGTGTAAAAACTAATCCTCAAGGGAAACATCAATATTATATAAGTCCAGCTAAACTAATTAGTTATAAGACAGGTAAAGCTTATAATGAAGTAAAAGAAGAAATAAGTTTTAATGTTAAATATGAACAGCTTTTAAAGTTAAGGGAACTTTTAGATAAAAATATTCTTACTAAAGAAGAGTTTGAACAAGAAAAAAGAAAAATATTAAATAGTTAAATTGACTTATACATAATACATAAGTTACCATTATGATAATCTTCGGTATCCCACGTGGACCGAAGACTTTTTGTTATTAATATAATTATATTTAAGATTATTAGGTTAAAGCCCTTTCCTGGGTTACTATCTAGAATAGAATAAAGGGAAGGGAGAAAATTATGAATAGAGATTTTAATTATAACTATAATTACTATCCAAATAATATGGATAGAGATATGAATAACCCTAAGTTCTTTACAGAAAAAGAGGGCTATTTAAGAGGAAATATGTTTAGAAACTTATATAGTCAGTATAAGAATTATGAACCTGCAGTTTTAAGACCAACCAATGAACAAGAGGAGATGTTTTTAAGAATGTCAGAAGCAGAATTCGCTGCTCATGATCTTAATTTATATTTAGATTTATATCCTAATGATGGCAATGCTCTAGATTTATTTAATAAATATAGAAAAGAAGCGAATAGATTAATGATGGAATATGAAGAAAAATATGGCCCTATCCTAATCAGTAGTGATAGTCTAAATACGAGTCCATTCTTATGGCAAACATTAATCTTTCCTTGGAATATGGAGGGATTAAGTAATGTTTAAATATGCTAAGAGATTACAATATCCAATTAATATTAAGAAAAAGGATATTAATATGGCTAAACAGTTAATTACTCAGTATGGAGGTAGTAATGGAGAACTAGCAGCGGCACTTAGATACCTTAATCAAAGATATACTATGCCTGATCAAAAAGGGCAAGCATTGTTAACAGATATTGGTACTGAAGAGTTAGCACACGTAGAAATGATTTCTACGATGGTATATCAATTATTAAAAGATGCTACTGTAGAAGAGATGAAAGCAGCAGGACTTGCTTCTAATTATGCTGAACATAAAAATGCTTTATATCCAGTTGACTCTAATGGTGTACCATTTACTGTTGCCTATTTTGCAACTACAGGAGACCCTCTAGCAGATATTATGGAAGATATGGCAGCAGAACAAAAGGCAAGAGCAGTATATGAAAACTTAATAGACCTTACAGATGATCCTGATGTTATTGGACCTCTTTTATGGCTAAGACAAAGAGAAATAGTCCACTATAATGCTTTCGAAGATTTATTTAATTACTATGATAAAATGTTAAACAAAAGAAGATAGAAACTGCTACTATCTTCTTTCTATTTAATATATTTCCCTAAAGATTTAAAATATGTATTTGGATCATCATAATCAGTTAATACTTCTTTAAAATATTCACTATAACTAAGAGAAGATTTATCATTTTTTATATAATCACTTAATTTTTGAAGTTTAGACTTACTATTTAAAGGCTTATACTTTATTAAATCATTATAAATAAGATTAGTAATTAACTCTTCTAATTGTTTTTGATTTAAACTGTTATATTTTTCTTTTAAAGCCTTATCATCTTTACCATGATAAAATCTTTCCATTCTATATCTTCCAGGATCAATTATTTGCATTAATTCTTTTTCTTTATCAAAAAAATAATTAATTGGTCTAACATCAGCGACTAAAACATAGTTATCAGCAAGAATGCTCATATCATTTTCTAAAACTCTAAGATTACCTATAAATTTATCACTAGGAAGAAAAGAGATCCCTTGTTTTTTAGTAACATTTTTCTCTCCATTAACTATATCAGTTCTATAACCAGCATAAGAATAATCTTCATTATAAATAAGAGCATTAGGTAATATTATTTGTTTAACAGGAATACCAATTAAATATTGATGATCATACCTTTTATTGCGACCAAATTCATAAATAGAACTTTTATAATATATTTTATACACTTGATTATTCTCTTTATAACAAATACCTTCAGTTCCCATACCTAATGGTTTTTTATTAATATTAATATATATTTTTTCTCCATCAACTATATAATACATAAGACTCCCTCTTTTAAATATGTTATATTTTATCATAAGACGCTTTAAATAACAAGGAAATGTTCTTGTCTAAACACTCATTATTTGATAAAATGATAAGAGTAAAGAGTGGTGTTTTAAATGTACTTGAAAGAAATTGTAACTAATGGTTTTAAATCTTTCGCTGATAAAATGGAAATAAAATTAGATGATGAAGTTACTTGTATTGTTGGACCTAATGGTAGTGGTAAGAGTAATATTGTCGATGCTGTTAGATGGGTATTAGGAGAACAGTCAGTCAGAGCCTTACGTGGTGATGGCGGTATGAGTGATGTAATATTTGCAGGTAGTGCTTCAAGAAAAGCTAAAAATGTCGCTAGTGTCGAATTAGTCTTCGATAATAGTGATCACTACCTAAATATAGATTATAGTGAAGTTAGTGTTAAAAGAAGAGTTTATCGTAGTGGTGAGAATGAATACTTCATTAATAATAATAAAGCAAGACTAAAAGATATAGTTAATCTCTTTTTAGATAGCGGTGTTGGAAAAGAATCATTCAATATTATTTCCCAAGGAGAAGTATCTAAGATTATTAGTGAAAGTAATGATGATAGAAGAGTTGTTTTTGAAGAAGCAGCAGGTATTTTAAAATATAAAAAACGTAAAGAAGAAGCATTAAGAAAACTTGATAAAACTAATGATGCCCTAGATAGAGTAGAAGATATTATTAAAGAATTAGAAGTTCAAGTTAAGCCTTTAAAAGAACAAAGTGAAAAAGCTTTAGAATATAAAAATCTTAAAAGTGAATTAGAAAATCTTGAAATTGCCTTAATATCATATGATATATATAATTTATCTACTAATTTAGAAATCTTAAAGAAAGAAAAAGAAGCCTTAGATAAAGAAATACTAGATCTAGAAAGTACTTTAAGTAAAGATAGTGGTGACTCTTTAAAGAAAAAAACGGACTTACTTGCTTTAGAAAAAGACTTAGAATTTAGTCAAAAAGAACTATTAGAGAAAACAGAAGAACTAGGTAAATTGAATGTTCAATTAAATATTTTAAAGGAACAAAGAAAAAATAAAAATAAAAACGCCAAAGAAGAAGAACTTAGAATGCTCTTAGAAGAGAAAGCTAAACTTAATAAAAGTATTAGTGTTTTAGAAGATGAAATTAATTTACTTAATCAAGATATTACTAATTTGAACGAAGAAATTAACTCTTATAAAAATAATCTTAAAGGTTTAAAACTAATGATAAAGAACTATGAACAAACATTTAGCAAACAAGATCGAGATATTTTAAGTAATAAACATAAAGTAGAACTATTGAAACTAGAAGCTGAAAGAGGCAATAATTTACCTACTGCTATTAAAAAAATATTAGACTCAAAGAACTTACAGGGAATATATGATATTATTGGTAATGTCGTTAAGACAAATGAAGAATATGTTAGATGTTTAGATGTCGCTATTGCCAGTAGTAAAAATTTTATTATTGTTAAAGATGAAGATAGTGCTAAAGAGGCAATTAGATATTTAAAGAATAATAATTTAGGAAGAGCCACTTTCTTTCCTATCAATGTTATCAAAAGAAGATATATAGATGATAATACTAAACACACATTAGAAGGATTAGAAGGCTATATTGGAGTTTTAGCAGACTTAGTTACAACTAACAATGAATATAAAAATATTATCTATAACCAATTAGGATTAGTATTAGTAGCAGAAGACTTAGATACAGCTTTAAGAATAAGTAAAAGAATAGATAGACGTTATAAAGTAATTACTCTAGCAGGTGATGTTATTAATGTAGGAGGTTCTCTAACCGGTGGTGCTAATTATAAAGGAAGAAGTGCCGTTATGATAAATCAAGAGATAACTAACTATACAAATATTATTAAATCATTAGAAGAAGCTAATAAAAAGATTACAACTGATATTAATGAGACTAAAGATAATATAAGAAAACTAGAAGACAAAATCTATTTGAAAGAAAAAGATTTAAAACTTCTAATAGATGATGTTACTAATAAAAATCATACCCTTATAAGTGATAAAGATACTTTAAGTAATATAAGTAATAATATTGATAATTTAGAAAGTAGTGAAAATACTCTTGATAATAAAGAAGAGGAATTAATTAATAGATTCTATAATCTAGGTAGTTATAAAGAAAAAATAGAGTTAAAAATAACATCTCTTAAGAAAGATATAAAATCTTTAAAAGATGATATAGATACAGATGAAGAAAATAGCAAATATAAAAATAATTTAATTAGAAAGAAAGAAGAGCAAAGAAACAATTTAGAAATTAATATTAAAGAAATAGATGTTAAGCTTGATAATTTACTTAATACTTTAAATAGTGAATATTCTATTACTTATGAAAAAGCTAGAAAAGAATATCCTTTAGAAGTAGAAGACAAAGAAGCTAGGAGTAAAGTTAATAATTATAAAGCTAAAATAAAGAGTTTAGGTATGGTCAATTTAGCAGCTATAGATGAATATGAAAGAGTTAATACTAGATATTTATTCTTATTACATCAAAAAGAAGACTTAGAAAAAGCCGAAGCTACATTGCTTGAAATTATGAGAGAGATGGATGAAGTAATGAAAGAAGAGTTCTTAAAGACTTTTGATTCTATAAAGAAAGAATTTAAAGAAGTGTTTAAAGCTTTATTTCATGGTGGAGAAGCCGATCTTAAGTTAACAAGTGATGATATTTTAACAACAGGAATAGAAATAGTCGCTTGTCCTCCTGGCAAGAAGTTAACCACTATTAGTTTATTATCAGGTGGAGAAAAGACTTTAACAGCAATCAGTCTTTTATTTGCTATCATCAATGTTAGAACAGTACCATTCTGTATTTTTGATGAAGTAGAAGCAGCCTTAGATGAAGCAAATGTTATTGAGTTTGGTAAATATTTATCTAATTATAAAAACAAAACTCAATTCTTAATAATAACTCATAAGAAAAAGACTATGGAATATGCTGATACTTTATATGGTATTACTATGCAAGAGTCAGGAGTATCTAAACTTGTAAGTGTAAAGTTAACTAATAATGAAGAATTAATTTAAGGAGTATATTTCTAGGAGTTGTATATGAAAAAAGAAGTAGTAGATGCAGTATATATTCATATTCCATTTTGTAATTATATTTGTGCATATTGTGATTTTTGCAAAGTGTTTTATAACCAAAAATGGCCTAATAAATATTTAGAGGCTTTAGAAAAAGAAATTAATGATATTTATCAAGGCGAAGTTATTACCTCCCTTTATATAGGAGGAGGCACTCCTAGTAGTTTAAGTATAGATGAGTTAAATAAGCTATTTAGTATTTTAAAAACATTAAAAATAGATAATAACTGTGAAATAACTTTTGAAGCTAATCCTGATAGTTTAACAAAAGACAAAATAAATCTTCTAAAAGAATTTGGTGTTAATAGAGTTAGCCTTGGTGTTGAAACAATAAATAAAAAATTACAAAATACACTTGCTAGAAAAACTGATAAACAAAAGGTAATAGAATGTATTAATAATTTAAAAGATGTAAGTATTAATAACATAAACGTAGATTTAATTTATGCTATAAAAGATGAAACTGCAGAAGATTTAAAAGAAGACTTGAACTTTCTTATTTCTTTAAATGTTCCACATATATCTACTTATTCACTTATTATAGAAGATAATACAAAATTAAAGTTAAATAATATAAAGAATATAGATAAAACATTTGATAGAGAAATGTATGATATTATTTCTGAAACTCTAAAAGATAATGGCTATATACATTATGAAATATCTAATTTTGCTAAGCCTAATTATGAGTCAGCACATAATCTAAAATATTGGAAAAATCTTCATTATTATGGTTTTGGTGTTGGAGCAAGTTCTTATATAAATGATATTAGATATACTAATACAAGAAGTATTACTAAATATATTGAAGGTAAAAGAATGTTAGAAAAAGAAAGACTAAATACAAATGATAAAATGTTTTATGAAGTTATGCTTAATTTAAGAACTAATAAAGGTATAGATAAAAAGTTATTTAAGAAAAAGTATAAAGTCAATATTGAAAAAATATTTAATTACAGTAATTTAGTAAAAGAAAATATCTTACAAGAAGATGAAGATCACCTGCTCGTAAAAGAAGAATATTTTTATGTGTTAGATGAGATCCTATCATATTTTATAAACTAAAATTTAAAAATAAGTAATTGAATTGACTTGTATCAAAAAAGTCTTGACTAACATTATCTAGTATGATACATTATAGTTAATGGGAGACTTGTTAACAAAATAAAAAGG
>CAMMBX010000027.1 GCA_946494345.1 uncultured Mycoplasmatota bacterium
ATTTAAAAGTCTAGGTAAAAATATTGATATACCTATAATAACTGCAAATATCGCCGCAACAAGTACTGCCCCTGCCGCTGCATCTTTTGCAACCTTAGCTTTCACCTTTTTCTCATCTGTTACAAGATCAACTACATTTTCTATTGCTGTATTCATAAGTTCTAAAGAAAGAACCAAGGCAAAAAGCACAAAACATACACCCCACTCTACAAAAGTGATTTTAAAAACAATACCTGCTATTATTACTAATATCATAACAAGAAAATGAATTACCATATTTCTTTCATGTCTTAAAGTGTACAAAATTCCATTAAATCCATATGATAAAGTCTTAAGTAAAGGTTTTTCTTTTTCTTTAGGCTTAAATGTCTTTTCAAAAAAATAAATTAAAATGATAAGAATTACTAGTCCTAAAATAACACCACCAACTACATCAGTTACATAATGAACATTAAGTATTAATCTACTTAAACAAATCAAAACGATTAAAGTTGTAAGTAAAGTTGTCCCTATCACTTTGTATTCTTCCTTACATTTACTTTTTCTAAGTAAATATATTAAAAACCCATAATACGTAGTAGCAATTAAACTATGTCCACTAGGAAAACTATAACTAGAAAGTATTTCACTTCCAATTAAAGGTCTCTCTCTTAAAAAGATATTCTTACTAAGTATAATAATACCAGCACTAATTAAAGTATTAATAATAACAAATATCCTTTCATGATTAGTATTAAGCAAAAATATAAGTACAAGCGTAATAATAATTATCGCTTGACTAGATGCTAGTGATGTTACAATATTAGAACACACAGTTAAAAAATCTATTTGATTAGTAGATAGTATATTATAGATATTATAATCTATTACTCCTGTTATATCTAAAAGTACACAAATAGTTAGAATAACAAATAAACATAAAAGAATTACTATTTTTTTCTTCATAAATATCACTACCTTATTTTAATTCTATCACATTCTTTAACATTTTTTTACTATTTAGATAAATTCCTGTATATCTATCATAATAATCCTCTAAAAATTTATTTATTTCCATATTTACTTTAGAATCAACATCTATTTTTGTAATTTTCTCCAAATCAACATAGTAATACATTTGTAATAATTTAATCGCTTTATCACTATAATATCCTTCATTTTGATAGCAATCTTTACAAATAAATCCCCCTGCTGTTGGACTTAGACTAACTATATTTGTAGTTTTTCCACAGACTGCACAACCTGTAACTATAGGACTAACTCCTAAAAAGTCTAAATATTTAAGTTCTAATATATTAGTAATAACAGCTGAGTCTAATCCATTTTCTATTTTATCTAAAGCGCTGACTAATAAAGACAATATATATTTATCATTAGATTGTTTAACTACCTGCCTTGTTAAATCTAAAAGATAAGATGCATACACAACATTCTCTAAATTCATAATAGTCTTAGGATAATCACTAATCACATCAATACTAATTAAGGTTGATAAAGAATTCGCTTTATAATAAAAGTGAAAAGTTCCATATACTAATTTTCTAGAACTACCCCTTAATTTACTTCTTAAATTACGGCAACCTTTAGATATAATACCAATAAGACCATATTCTTCAGTTAAAACATTTAAAATTTTACTAGAATCACTATAATTAGTCTCGTTTAGAACTAATCCCTTCACGTCTACTATCTTCATTCTTTTCACTATCCTTACTTTCTTTTATAGACTTTGCTAAAAGAAAATATCTAATATCTCCTGTTTTCTTAAATAAATTCCAAACAACTTCATAATTATTCATATTTATCACCTATTAATATAATGATTAATAAATAATTTTTTTATTCATCTTTACTATCTAAACCAAGTTCTATTAAATATTTCTCTTTATCACGCCAATTTTCTATTACTTTAACATGTGTTTCTAGAAATACCTTCTTACCTAAAAACTCTTCCATATCATTACGAGCAAGTATCCCAATACGTTTTAACATATTACCATTCTTACCAATAATAATTTTCTTTAAGCTTTCTTTATCCACAACAATTAAGACTTGTATATGCACAAGATCATCATATTCTTCATAGTTTTCCACATAACAGGTAACACTATGTGGAATCTCTTGTTTAGTTAAAAGCATTATTTTTTCTCTAACAAATTCCCCCATAATAAACTTAACAGAGACATTAGTAAGCTCATCATTTGTGAATATCACTTCATCAAGAGGTAAATATTTTTTTAATATTTTTATTAAATCATCTATCGCTTTCTTCTTTAAAGCTGATATTGGAATAATTTCATCAAAGTCGTACAACTCTTTCGCTTCATCTATTACTTTAAGTAATTTTTCACTACCTACTTTATCTATTTTATTTAAGATTAAGAAAACTTTAGCGTTGTTATTTTCTTTAATTTTATTTAAAACAAACTTATCTCCCTTACCTATTCCACTACTTACATCTATAAGTAATAAAATAATATCCGCATTATCAATATTTTGATAAGCTTTTTTATTTAAAACACTGCCAAGTTTATTCATCGGTTTATGAATACCTGGAGTATCTATAAAGACAATTTGAGCTTCATCATCTTGATAAATTCCTTCTATAATATTTCTTGTAGTCCCTGCTTTATCAGTAGTAATAGCAAGTTTCATATTAAGTATTGCATTTAATAATGTACTCTTACCTACATTAGGTCTTCCCATTATTGATACAACTCCACACTTCATAAAAATACCTCCTCTTCTTACAAATATAACAATTCACTAATATCATTTATTTTATAATCAAAACTTTTACCTTGCCAAACCCATACAAAGAATATACAAAAAGAATACCTGCATAATAACTTGCTTTCATATTACATTAGTATTTCCTACATATATAGGATTTTTCAAATTATTACATTCTATAACAAATTTAATCTCCTAACTTCTTATTTAATTTATTTCTTCATAATTTTTATAATTAATTTCCCCATCTACTAACATTACCACTTTAGAACCAGATAAAGCATTATCGATATAACTTAAAGCACTACTTCCACTTTTAGGTTTATTAAAAGAAGTTGTTATAAAATATTTTTCCTCTTTAGATTTTAAATTATAATTATCTTTCAAAAATTTTAAGTAGCTTAAGGCTTGATATCTAACTACTTCTTCTCTAGTCTTAAAACTATTTATCCCACAATTTAAACCAAATTTATTTTCTATTAAATTATAACAGTTATTATCTAAATAAATTAAATAAGAATGCGTTGGATAATTATTTTTATATGGCAAAGCAATCATCATAAAAAATGTCTCTACTTTATAATTTCTTTCTAAAAAAAATCTTAATAGTTCTACAACATCATAACAATTACCAACCATATTAGTTAACAATTCATCTTTTGATTGTAATTTATAAGTAGAAAACCATTTTTCATCATCGCCTATATGAATATTACTTTTTCTATCAACATAACCATATTTAATATTATTAATAAACTTAAATAAATCATTAGGCCTATAATTACTCATTAAAATAACTCCATAATCTTAGGAACAAAAATAATTAAAGAAATAATAAAACATGTAATAGTTAAAACAAACTCTGCTCCTGATGCTGTATCCTTAGCAATTTTAGCAAGAGGATGAAAATCTTTAGTAACAAGATCAACTACACTTTCTATCGCTGTATTAATAAGTTCAATTGCCAAAGTTAAACCAATAATTCCAATAACAAACATCCACTCAATTACCGAAATATTAAAATAGAAACTAAAAGCCAATAAAACAATAGAAACAACTAAATGAATATACATACTTTGTTCACTACTATATGCAGCCTTAAGTCCATTACCTGAATTATATATACTAGAAATTATTCTTTTAAATCCAAACTTTTTTTTATTTTTATCTAGTGATGCCATATGCTTCCAAAACCTCCTCTTGCTTTTTAAACATAACTTTTGATTCTTCCTCTGTTTCATGATCATATCCAAGCAAATGATAAATACCATGAACTGCTAAAAAACATAACTCCCTCTCTAATGAATGACCATACAAAACTGCCTGCTCCTTTGCCTTATCTAAACTAATATAAATATCCCCTAAAAGTCTAATATTATCAGGAATAACCATACTTTTATCATCTTCTAAAGCAAAACTAATAACATCAGTCGCTCTATCAATTCCTCTATATTCTTTATTTAATTTATGAATATAATCATTATCTACAATTATTATACTACAACTAGCATTTTTTAATCTTTCAATTTCGAAAGCTTTATCAGCAACTTTTTCTATTATATCTTTATAAGGAAACTCTTCTTTTGTCTCATTATAAATTGCAACTTCATTCACAGTCCAATCACGTTCCTTTCTAATGGTTAGATTATAACACAAAAAAAGATGGTTTTAAAGTAATGTTATTAAACCAACTAAAAGAATAATAGACACTAAATTTAAAAACCATTCCCTTTGAAACACTTTAGGACACATATCTCCTATCTTTAAGATAAGAATATATAAGTAATGTCCTAATACTCCTCCCAAAATATTTAACAATATATCATCAATATCAAAAACTCTACCTATCATTAATTGTGTAGTTTCAATAGTTAAAGAAGTAAGAACAGTTAAAACAAATATTAATGATAATTTTTTTTCTTTAAAGAAATAACTTGTAAAAAATCCATATGGCAAAAACATAATAATATTACCTAAAACATTTTTTAAAAATAGTCTACTTCCAAAATCATATCTAAACATTTCCCTAAATGGAATTAAATTATTACTAGAAATATTATTATTATCTTGAAAAGTAACAACTTGAAACAAACATAGTATATAGATAATAAAAGATAAGGCAATAAGTTCTTTATAAAAGCAGAACTCTTTTTTATTCTTTACAATATCCGCAACTCTTAAAGTAACAGCAACTACTACAGAAATTATAATCATAGGTAAACTAAATTCAAATACATTACCAATAGTACGGCCTAAACTTGAAAACATATAATCACTGCCTTTCTGCTTCTAACTACTTTCTTCTTCTGTTTTTTGGTTTTCTTTCTCTATATCAAAATCTTTTAAAGATTTATAACTAGTTATATCTTCTTCAACTTTAAAAAATATATCTATATCTATTCTATCAGCATTCTCGCTCTTTTTCAAAACTTTTTCTGATAATACAGTTATATCATTACCTAACTTGGCTTTTAACTTTTCTATAGCAAGTGGTTTAATATTTTTTTCATAATTTTCACTAAAATTTATATCAGTAGTTTTCACCTCTTCTTTTTTAGTAAAATTAATACTAATAGGAAGTAAAGGATGATTATAAATTATTTTTTTAGTATCCATAGAATGCTCATATTTATCAAAATCAGTCAAACTATAATCATCACTTAAAAAACTAATTTCTAAGACAGTTTTATTATTGCCAGTTTTCTTTTCTTCATGATAATTAGTTGGTAAACTAAGTGACACTTTATACCAAATTTCTGCATAAACTTTTCCGATCGCTCTAGTCTTATTAACGATTATTTCATTGTTTCTAATAAGACCACTGATTAAAACATCTCCCTGATTTACATAGGCATTTTTCTTAGTAACAACTTCTCCAGATTCTGCTATTATTCTAGTAACCATACCTTTTTTCTTAGCAACTATGTCACGTGGCTCTGATTCTTTTTCTATATCATCCTTAACCCGTCTAATTAATTTAACTTCATAACTAACACCCTTCTCCTCAATTTCAATCCACTCTATTATATCTTTTTCTTTTTTTAAAATTTTACTCTCAATTTTTTCTTTATCATTATAACTAACCTTAAAACTATATTTTCTAAGTCCAAATTCTTCTAAATCATTTAATATTATTTCCCTAAGTTCACTATCAGTTTCAACTACTTTAATAGAAAAAACTAAATTAGTAAGTAAATTAAAAAAGGCAAAGCCAAGTAAAGAAACTATAACAAATAATTTTCTCGTCTTAAGAAAATGAGTAATACTAACAAGCCCTTTTCTCTTAACTATATCTATTTCATAAGTAGTATTTATCTTTAAAATATTATTATAATCCTCTTCTAAAACTTCAATTATCATATAATCTTTACATCTTTTTAAAATTTTAAAGCTTATACCGAGTTTAACTAATAACATTATAAAAGTATCTAACCTTTTTCCTGTTATTTTTAATACATAACTACTCATATTTTATCTCCAAGCTCTCTAACTTACCTGAAATGAGTAACTCTTTATCTTCTAATTTATTTAAAGAAAAGTTTCTCCCTTCAAGTGTTATTTTTTTTAAGGACGCTTTAATAATTATCTTATTAGTCCCTAAAGTTAATATTTTTTCATAATTAGTTATATGAATTTGTTTATCATAGATATCAATATGAAAGTCTATTGGATCAAGATAGTTTCTTAAATAGTTATAAACCATAAAACTTCACCTAATAAATAATATGTAATTAAAAGAAAAAAAGAAAAGAAACATTTAGTCTCTTTCCTTTCTTCTCTTACGTTCATTTTTACGTGCATTTTTAATGGCTTCTTTTTTAGCCTTTCTTCTTCTAACTCCTGGTTTATCATAAGCGTCATGCTTTTTAGCTTCAGAAGGGACACCACTTCTTGCAAGTTTTTGTTTATATCTTTTAATCGCACCATCTAGATTTCCATTTTTAACTTGAACTTGTGCCATACTACTATCCCTCCCTTCACTTTTTTTCTACAACTGATTATAACACCTAGAGTATTGATATGACAACATTTTTTTATCATTTTTTACATTTTTTATAAACTTTCTTGAACTATAGTCCCTAAAATCACTCCTAAATTATAAAAAGTTAAAACCAATAAACAATTTACCAAACATAAACTAACTAATTTTAAAGTTTTTTTTATTTTAATGGACAAAGATCACCACTCCCTATTCTTCTAATAGAAGAACCTAATTTACGTCCTGCTAATATTAAAATTTCAATTAAGTCTCCTACATATTTTATCGCTGTTGAAGTAAGACTAACTCCTCCCTTGATATTCTTTAATTCATTATCTGTTAATTTTCTCATTCTTCACCTCCACATGGTTCTGGATTAACAATACCACTAACTACTCCTACAAAAAAAGAAATAATTATAGAAATACCTATACCAATCCCTATCGCAGAAGCTGATATTCCAGCACCACCATTTATATTCTTCATTTCATTTTTATTAAGTTTTCTCATTTTAACCTCCAACTTTCCATAATCAAACTAAGAACTGTTTTTTTTGTATAAGGAAGTAACAAATCTCTATCATCTTCTAACAACCTAAAATTCTTCTCTAACTTTAGTACTAATATTATTTTCTCATCATAAGAATCATTGCTTTCTATTTCATAATAATATTTATTTGTATTATAGTAGAAAAAACTATTATCTCTAAATATCTTTACATCTTCCTTTGTAGTTAATACACTAATAAACTTATCACTCTCTTCAAGAATATTATAAGTATTAAAAGTCCATAGCTTAACAGTATTTAAAAGATAAAAGAAAACTAATGTAAAGATAAAAAGAATAACAAAAGAAAATATTAATAAGTTTTTTCGCTTATATTTTCTCATAGCATTTCCCCTTCTCTAAATATAAAACTCGATTAAATAAATCTTTATTAGTAAGCCTATGAGAAATATAAATAATTATCTTATCATGATAATAGTTTAAAATATTTGTAAGTACCTCTCTTTCTAATTTAACATCTACATTACTAAGGCATTCATCTAATATATATATTTCGCTAGGTCTAAATAAAGCTTGAGCAAGATTAATTCTACTCCTTTCACCCATACTTATATTGGCACCATTTTCATCAAGCATCGTATTAAGATTATATTTTTTATCTTTTAACAATTTCTTTACACCTGTAATCTTTAAAAGCGTATTTTGATTTATTTTTGGTCTTCTTGATAAATAAATATTATCTTTAATATTAGCATTACTAAGCATTTCTTTACTAGAAATATATGTAATAATATTTCGTAAATCAGCTAAATTATAATGAGTCAAATCAATACCTCCTAGTTTAATGTAACCAAATTTAAGTGGTAAGAACCTTCCTAATAATTTAACAAGAGTACTTTTTCCACTACCAGAATCACCATAAATAAATACCTTATCTTTGGAATTAATCTTAATATTAATATTATTAAGAATCATATTATCTGCATACTTAAAAGATAAATTAGAAATCACAATAGACATATTTTTGGTAATATAATTATAATCAGTAAATGGCAGCAATACTTCTTTTTGATAATTAAAAATATCATTCAACCTATTCATAATTTTCTTAGCATTTTGATATTTTAATATTAAAAGTATTAAATTCTCTATATTTTTTAGAGCCATAAATATAAAACTTTCTAATAATAGAAAAGTAGGCAAAGTCATTTTAGTTGTAGTTATTAAAATAAATCCACTAACACCTAATACTACCAAATAAACAATACCTTCTAAAAAGCTTAAAATATTTCTTATCATTTCACTATATTTAGCAATACTATAATTTTCATCTTCTACATTATCAGTAACTTTTCTAAATTTCTTAAACATTAAATTCTCTAAATGTAGTCCTTTAATTTTATCATTATTACCAATTACTTGTTGTAATTTACTATTGTAAATATCTTTTACTTGATAATATTTAATGATTAAAGCATTGCTAAACTTTTTCTGAGAATAAATAAAGATAAATAAAACAATATTACTAATAACTAAAATTAAGGTTAAATATAAAGAAATTCTTATAAAAAAGAAATAAATAAAAGTTAGAATAAAGATACTATTTATAAAAGTTACTAAAGATGATAAAAGCGTATCCGTAAAAATATCAATATCATTAAATAAAGATATAATAATCCCCCTTTCCTTAGTTTGATAATATAAATTGGGAAGTAATAATAACTGTTTAACTAAAGTTAGTTTTAACTGATAATTAAATACTTTACTAAGTTTTAAAATCAAAAGCTGTATAAAGTAAGAAAAAATAGTTTTTAAAAGTAAGAGATAAGCAAAAATTAATAACAGTATTACTAGATTAGAAAGAGATTTAACTAAAATTGCATTATTTAAAATTACTTTCAAAGAAAATAAATTCAAAAGTTCTAAAATAATACTTATTACAGTAGATACCAAAATTAAATAAAAACTGTTTCCATTATTTTTTACTAATTTATTCCATTCTTCTTTAATAATTTTTCTTCTAACAAACCTTTTTAATTTTGCTGTCTTCTTAACAAAAAGATAATTTCCAGTTGCTAGCTTACTAAAATCATCCTTTAACATTGTTTTAGTTCCCCTACTAGGATCCTTAATAGTAATTTTCTTATTTGTAATATTAGTAACAACAACATAATGGTATAAAGCTCTCTCTTCATTTAATTTTATATGAGCGATAAGAGGAAGTGAACTTTTATCCAAATCATTAACATTTCCTTCCTTACCACATGCATCAAAGCCAAGAGAAATCATCGCTCGCATTAAACCATACATTGAAGTACCATCTTTCATTGTCATACTAACATTTTCTAAATAATCTTTAGGAACATTGCAATTATAATATCTTGCTATCATCAGTAAACAAGCAAGACCACAATCATAACTATTTTCTTGAAAAACTAAATTTAATCTTTTTATTATTATCACCTCCTATTATAATAATTAACAATATTTATTTTTTTGCTCCATTATTTTGTTTATCAGTTATCTTGACAAATCTCTTAATATTCAAATGACTGTAATAAAATAAAAATAAGGTGGTAAAGATGCAGTTTGGGAAAATTAGAGATTTAAGAGAAGATCATGATTTAAAACAATTTGAAGTTGCTAAAATTCTTGGCGTTAAAAGAACTACCTATGCTATGTGGGAATTAGGTGATGTTAATTTTCCAATTGAAAAACTAGTTGAGCTTGCAAAATATTTTCACACTAACGTTGAGTACATGCTTAACTTAACATCTGATAAACGGGAAATAATATATGAAAATAACATAACTGTTGAATTTATTGGAAAACAATTAAAAAGATATCGCCTAAAGTTAAAAAAGACGCAAAGAGAATTTGCTAGCGTTTTAAAAATAAGACAATCTAGTTATTCCTATTATGAAGATGGCAAAACAAGGATACCGACAAATAAGCTTGTCATATTGGCAAAGACTTATCATATCCCTTTGAATTATATTTGTGGCGGCAAAAGAAAAGAAAATATAACAGTAAATTTATAAAAAACTGTTGACAATAGCATTTTCTTTTCATATAATTGTAAATGTCAATACAAATTGATGTTTACTTATGCGGATGTAGTTTAATGGTAGAACCTTAGCCTTCCAAGCTAACTACGGGAGTTCGATTCTCCTCATCCGCTCCATAGTGAAATGTGCTCGAACTTTTCGAGTTTTGATAAATGACTAATTCAGAAATGGATTAGTTTTTTTGTGTTATAAGAAACTATCCTACTCTAAAAAGAAAGGATGGTATTATGGTAAATATTATTAAAGAAGAAATTTTAGTTGAAGAATCGTTAAAAAACAAACTTGAATTCATATGTGATTTTTGTAAAGTAAAATACACAATTATAAATGGCAATGTTAGGAAAATAGATAAAACAAATTTAACCTATATTGAACCACATAGAATAATCATTAATAATACTACATTTCTTGCCTTTAATTATTCTAATGACATATTTATCGAAAATTTATCTAATAAGATTAAATTATCCCAATTAGAAGATTATATTAAGACTAAAACTATTACATAAATATGTAATTGACAAATTATAAATAAAAATATATAGTAATACACCAATAAAGGAGAATTTTCTATATGATTAAAAAAAATTATATTTGTTATTTAAGAGGAGTCAAGAGTATTAGTTTTAGTAGCTAGTATTTTTGACTCCCTTTTTTTGTAAAAAAGGAGTTGAAATTTATGGATAATAAAGAAAGAATTTGTGGATTATATTTAAGAGTAAGTACCGAAGATCAAGCTCGTGAAGGTTTTAGTTTATCTGAACAAAAAGAACGATTAGAAGCCCTTTGCAAGTTTAAAGATTATAAGATATATGACTATTACCAAGATGCAGGAATAAGTGCTAAAACAGGCAATCATAGGCCAGAATTCGATAGAATGATAGATGATGCTAAAGCTAGAAAAATAAATACTGTTATTGCTTTAAAACTTGATAGAATATCTAGAAGTATATATGACTGGGAAAACTTGCTTACTACATCTGAAAAATATGGTTTTGATTTAATATGTGCAAATGATGATATTAATACAACTACTGCTAATGGAAAAATGATTACAAGAATTATGATGAGTGTATCACAAAACGAAATAGAAAGAACAAGTGAAAGAACTAAAATAGGTTTATCTGGTGCAATTAAACAAGGACACATTCCTGCAAGAGCACCTTTAGGTTATAAACACGAAAACAAATTATTAGTACCTGACCCATTAACTAAAGATATTGTTGTAAGAATATATAATATGTATTTTGAAGGAAAAACTTATTTTAATATTGCAACTATATTTAACGAAGAAAAAGTATTAGGTAAAACAAATTGGAAAGATAC
>CAMMBX010000028.1 GCA_946494345.1 uncultured Mycoplasmatota bacterium
TAGCTTTCTTTTCTAAATCAGTATTATATTTAACAATAATACCACGATAATCTAAGTAATTATAAGTATCTGTAGACTTATCTTCATCTTTCTTATAAGTATGACCAACAACAATTAAATTATCTCCATCACTAACTATCTTATTAAACCTAGCAGCATTATTTCTACTGAAAGTAACTTCATCTAAAACTTCACCATCACTATTATATTTAAGAATTAATCCTTCTGTAACTTTATCAGCATCTTTAGCATCAATATTTATAGTCTTAGAACCAGCGACAAAGAAGTCATCTCCTACCTTTACAATAGAACTAAAGCCAATTGTATCAGTATATTCATAACTTTTAGCATACACTCTTTCACCATCTAATGTATATTTGGCAATTACTCCATAACGAGTTGCATCTTTACCAACCAAATAAATGTAATCATCATCTATAATTGCATCATTGAAGTTTCCTGACTTACTTCCCCCATAATTATCTCTCCATACTTCATTAAAATCAAAATCATATTTAATTATCAAAGCACCCCCATTTGGATCATTACCAATAACCATATTCTGTAAAATACTTTGACCAACAACAATAAATCCATCAGGAACAAGTAATACTTTATTAAAAGTTGTATCTCCTGCTATTTGCACTGTTTTAGTATCAACCTGTTTGCCCTTCTTATCATATAAAACTATCAAACCATCAGTAGCATTATCTTCAACCTGCTGTTTATCATACTGAGCACCACCTACTGCAATAAATCCATCATCATATTCTACAACATCACTAAAATATGAAGCATAACCTTTAGTATAAGCACTTTCAAATTCTATTTCAAAATCATCATTATATTTAGCAAACTTAGCTTTATTATATTCATCTTGATAAGAATTAAACTTACTTTTTTTAAAATCACTATTACCAACAACTAAGTAACCATCATCAACATTTTTAAAACTATTTAAAGTATCAGTATAAATTATACTCTGATTATTATTATATATTCTAAGCCCAATATAAGCTAGTTCTACAACTACTATTAAAATACATAAAACAATAATAACTTTTAAAACTCTTATTAATTTTTTCTGATCAGACTTCAATACTTTTTTATTCTTTTTATTCTTCATTACTACCTCCAAAACAAACCATAAAGTATTTCTTTTTACCTCGTCTAACAACTAAATATTTATTATCTATAGCAGTACTTTTATTAACAGTAAAATCTAAATCATTAATTTTATCTCCATTAATACTTATACTATTATTAGAAACAAACTCACGAGATTCTCTTTTACTACTACATATACCTGTATTAACAAGAAAATCTACTATATTCATATCACTATCAATAACTATATTATCAAGGCCTTTAAAAGCCATTTCTATCTCTTTGCTAGTAAGATTTTTAATATTACCACTAAATAACGCTTCACTAATATTTAAAGCTTCCCTATAAGCATCTTCACCATGTATAAAAGTAATAACTTCTCTTGCCAAAGCTTTATGAGCGATACGTTTTTCAGGCTCTGCAAGTTGTTTCTTTTCTATTTCTTCAATTTCTTCTTTACTCAAGAATGTTAAGAATTTTAAGTAATCAATCACTTTAGAGTCCTCTGCATTAATTAAAAATTGATACATCTCATAAGGAGTAGTTTTTTCTTTATCTAACCAAATCGCTCCACCTTCACTTTTACCAAACTTAGTACCATCCGCTTTTGTTAAAAGTGGCATTGTAAAAGCATACACTTCTTTACCCGTCTTTTTACGAATTAAGTCAATACCTGCCGTAATATTACCCCATTGATCTTGTCCAGCAACTTGTAAAGTACAGTCAAATTCCTGATTAAGATGTAAATAATCTAAAGCCTGTAATATCATATAAGAAAACTCTGCATAAGTAATACCTGAATCAAGTCTTCTTCTTACAATATCCTTATCAAGCATATAGTTGATATTAAAGTACTTACCATAATCTCTTAAGAAATCTATTACATTAATATCCTTAGTCCAATCAAAGTTATTAACAACTCTAAAGTCATTATCTCCTCTTGCAAATATTCTTTCTGCTTGTTCTTTTAAACAAAGAAAGTTATGATTTAACTCTTCCTTACTTATCATTGGTCTTTCACTAGTAGGACGAGGATCTCCAATAAGACCAGTCGCACCACCAACTAACAAAATCGGATGATGTCCTGCTTCCTTTAAACGTCTTGCAATTAAGAATGACGAAAAGTGTCCAATATGTAAACTATCAGCAGTAGGGTCAGTTCCTATGTAAAATGTAAGCCCCCCTTTATTTAATTTATCAATTAAGTCAGGACTAGATATATCTTTAATTAATCCTCTCCATTTTAATTCTTCATATAATGTCATTTTATTCCTCCTCAAATTTTAACTCTTTTATATCATTTAAGTTATAGCCATATTTTTTATATATATTATCTACATCAATTGTAGTAATATCAGTATCATTGTAACCTAATTTTCTAATCATTGCCATAACATCTTCTTCATTTTTACCTTCAATCTCTACATAAGTAGGTAACATTGGCCAAGTATCAATATCTATCTCTACTCCATCGAGAATATACCTAACTCGTTTATTTTCCTGATAACTTCTAGCCTTATAGCCTAGTTCATTTAAAATAAGGTTACACTTATCAAAATCAGAAACTTTTACTTCTATTTCCTTAGTCCCATCAATTAAAGGACTAACAATATTTTTTATAGTAATGGTAGTCTCAATACCATTAGTTCTAAGTCTAATCCATTTCCCTTTAATAACAGGATTAAAGTCATAAACATAACGTCTTTGAAAAAGGCTTCCCTCCTTTTTAGCGCCTAATTTCTCTATCTTTTTAATAAAATTATCTTTATCAACTTCCAAAATTCTTACTTCATACTCTGTATTCAAATTATCCCTCCAAAACAAAAAGTCCCTATAAACTAAGGACGAAAGAACCGTGGTACCACCTTATTTCATAGAGACTATGCACTTTATTCTAATTAACGCTTGAGTCACGCTTTTCTCCATCTATGTAACTTCAAAATATAATCATCTTAGTTTACACTTACCACTAAGTCTCTTAATATAAATTATATTTCTACTATTAGACTTCAAAGAAAATCTATATAAAATATATCAAAAAACAAAACATAAGTCAAATTACTTAATCATTACTTTCTAATATTTTTTTAAATCTTAGCTCTTTACTAAAATCATTACTAGAGTCAATAAATTCAAAATGTAATCTGTCACCATCTTTAATATAATTAATTCCTCTAAGTTCTAATTGTCTTAATAATTCTCTACTAACTCCATTAGAACCATCAAAGAAATTAACATCACCTAATACTTTTTTAATATTATTTTTAATCAAAGGATAATGAGTACAGCCTAAAACCACATTATCAACACCTTTATAATCTTTTAAATGTTCATCTAAATAGTTATCAATTAAAGTTTGATCATCTTTCTCAACAAGTTCAGCAAGACCACTACATGGTAATAAAATTGTGTTGTCATTATCATACTTATGATATAAAGCTAAAAACTTCTCACTATTTATCGTCCCTTTAGTAGCCATTACTAAAGTCTTACCTAAAGGATTATGATCATAAACCATCTTATAAGCTGGCTCTATAGCAATAAACAAAGTATCAGGATATTCACTTCTTAACTTTTTAGCACATATCGCACTTGCTGTATTACAAGCAAGAACGATAGCCACAACACCTCTACTCAAAAAGTAATCTACTTTCTCTTTAACAATAGCATAAACTTCATCATCACTCTTATCACCATACGGATTATTAATAGAATCACTATAATAAATAAAATAGCCATTAGGTATCAGTTTAACAATTTCTTTTAGTACACTAACACCACCAATTCCTGAATCTAAAATACCTATCATATCTCATCCTCCAAAGTAGTTTTAACTAAATATAAACCACAGGACCTCGCAGTAGCACCATTCTTACCTCTTACTTTACTATCAAGTATCTTCTTAACTTCCTCTACTTCTACTTTACCAGTTCCTACTTTAAGTAAAAGTCCCACCATATTTCTAACCTGATATCTTAAAAAACCACTACCAACAAACTTAATGTCTAAAATGTTATTTTTTTCCTTTATAGAGGCCTCATAAATAGTTCTAACACAATTTTCTTTAGACCTATTTTCGGTAACAAAGGCTCTAAAGTCATGTTCACCTTCAAAAAAATGTATAGCACTGCACATTTTATCAACTTTAAGGTGATAACAGTGTTGGTAGACATAATTTCTCATTATAGGATTAAACTCTCCCATATTTATATAATAATGATATTCTTTTTTCATAACATGATACCTAACAAAATAATCATTAGGAACCTCTACTACTGAATTTATATGTATCTCATCACTTAAATTACTGTTTAACGCCCTCTTTAATTTATATGGTGTAATAGAAACATTTATATCTAAATGCGCAACCTGATCTAATGCATGAACTCCTTTATCAGTACGCCCACCTGCTACTACCTTAACCTTTTTGCCATTATTTATCTTAGTCGCTGCTGCTTCTAACTCCTCTTGAATAGTTCTATAACCATCTTGTCTTTGATATCCTTTAAAATTACTTCCATCATAACTAAATCTAATTAAAAATCTCACTATATCACTTCACATTCCAATATATATCTTTTATTAAATCTTTCACATCAACTCTTCTAGGTAATTTAATATTTTTTTTCTCTTTAACTAATAAAATAAAATCAACTATATCAGGCCTTTTAATCTTATGCAAAGATATCTCCTCACTATCAAAGAAAATATCACTAGTCTTCCCCGAAGTTAAAACTTTATTATCATAAAGAACTATTAAATAATTAGTATATTGATATAAATAATTTGGATTATTACTAAAAATAACAATTGTTTTTAAAAATTTATCCTTAAGTCTATTAATAATTCTAATAAGTTTCTTTCTCTGCTTTAAATCCAAACCTCTAAAAGGTTCATCTAATAATATTACTTTAGGATTAGATAAAAAAGCAAGGGCAAACTGCAATAACTTAGTTTCACTAAAAGTAAGTGTTGATATCCTTCTATCTAATATTTCTTGTTTAAGACCAACTATCTTTAAAGACCCCTTTATCTTCTCTAAAGTATCTTTTACATCTATTTTTCTATATCTAATATATGAAACAAAATATTCATAAACATTATCTACATTAAATAAATTATTAAATCTAGCCTCAACTAAAACTATTTCATTTCTAAATAGATAATAATTACTCCGCAACTTTCTTATCTTATTAAAATAGATTATTCCTCTAGAATCATCATCAAAAGAGATTAATCTTAATAATTTATCACCATTATTTCCATAAATACCAACAATTTCTCCCTTAGGTATAACAAAAGATAAATCTTTAAAATACTTACTATTAACATGAGAAAACCTTATTTCCATAAAGATTCCACCAATCCTAAAGGACTCATATTTATTTTTGATATAAGACCATAATACTCAAGTTTTACAGATAAATCTACCATAAAAGGAAGTTCCAAGCCTACTTTATTTAATAGGCTATCATTGGCAAGTACATCTAATGTTTCCCCTTGACATACAATAGAACCATTATCTAGAACATAAATAGTACTGTTAATAGTATAAATTGCTTCTTCTAAAGAAGAGGTAGTAAGAATAATAGTAATACCCATAGATCTTAACTGTTCTAAAATTCCCATCAAATCTTCTTTTTCTAAAGGTGATAAATAAAGTCCTATATCATCTAAAAGTAATAATTTAGGACTTGAAACTAACAAACTAGCAAGATATACTCTTACTCTTTCATAACAGTCAAGATCTTTAATTTTACTATTAAGTAGTTTAGTTATTTTTAAGTCTTTAGCACAATCTCTAACTAATTTATTTATTTTATCATCATCAAAGCCTAGGCATTCTAAAGGATATCTAAGATTTTTTATTACTGTATCAAAATTAAAGTAAATATTATAAGCATAAGAAATATCTTTATCACTATCTATTACATCTTTATTATAAGTAATTTTTTTAGTATTAATAAGTCCTGCCATTACTTTAAGTAATAAACTTTTACCACTTTTATTTGATCCTGTAATAATAGTAAAAGAATTAAGTAGTATTTCAATATTAAAGTTTTTAAAAGGCCCTAATGATAAATTATTAACTGTAACCAATACACTACTAGTATCAGTCATAAGAGCTGCATCCACTTTATTTATCCTTCTTCTTTTGAATATTATAATTAATACGTGCTACAAACTTATCAGGTAAAAATCTAACCATAAATTTAACAAACTTCATTTTAAATCCGGGAATAATAATAGTTTTCCCACTAAGCATCTTTTCTATAGTATATTTTGCAACATAATTACTGCTTAATGCTTTAACACCAAACTTAACTCCTGCTCGCTCATTAAATTTAGTATCAACAGGTCCTGGACACAAAACTGATATTTGCACTTTGCTCTTACGTCTTCTTAACTCTTCATTAATTGCCAAACTAAGGCGATAAACATAACTTTTAGTAGCATAATAACTACTAAGCATAGGCCCTGCCATAAAAGCTGCACTACTAGCTACATTTAAGATAATACCACTATCTTTTTTTATCATATCTTTTAAATAAAACTTAGTAAGCATATCAAGTGCTCTAATATTAACATCTAGCATATTAATTTCTGTATTTAAGTCTATTTCCCAAAATTCACCAAACACACCGAACCCTGCATTATTAACAAGTATATCAATATCATCATTTTTTGTTAAAACATAAAGTTCTTTTACTTTTTGTAAATTAGAAAGATCTACTACGATGATCTTAACTTTAACTTTATTATTAATAATAGTCTTAACTTCTTCTAAAGCTTGTTTATCCCTTCCAATAAGTATCAAATCATAATTTAACTTAGCAAGATTAAGTGCTATATCTCTTCCTATTCCACTGCTGGCTCCTGTAATCATTGCTTTCAACTAAACCACCTCCGCTAGACTTATTTTATCACAGAAAAAAAGAGAATACCAGTTCTCTTTATACTGTTTCTATATATTCCATAAGTTTTAAGAATAATCTCATATGCTCCCTAGATAAACCATTTTTTCTAAGTTTTCTAATTGCAATTCTCTTTTTATTAATAGGTAAAGAACTAAATATAATATCTGCAAGTTTCTCTTTTAAATAAGTACTAATTTGTAAATCCATTAAAATACTATCTATATCTTCATTAATAAGTCTAACAGCATCTATCTCTATATCTCTACCTTTACAATTTATTGTTAATTGACCAATTGTATTAACATTATTAACCTCTACAACAAAATCATTCTCTTCTATATACATCGCTTCAATTTTAATTTGTTGATCATTATAATAAGCTCTAACATCTTCAGCTTTCTTAGTATTTCTAAATCTAAACTTATAGTTACGTCTCATCGGAGCAATACCACTCTTACCCTCAACTGATCTAATAATTACTGTATAATTATTCTGCATATAATTATAATCAATATCAGTCTTTAAGTAATACCCTTCTTTATATAAGGAAGTAAGTCCATCATCTTCATAAAGAGTATAAGTATTAGATACACCTGGAAAAATATGAATTTCCATATCTAAAGGTAGCCCTACATTATTAACATCACTTCTATTAGATAAAGGTATAACAGAACCTGCTTTAGCAAAAACTGGATAGTCCTCTTCTTTATAGAATGACACATACTTTTTATTACCAGGAAACTTCTTACCAGTTTTAAAATCATACCAAATCCCCTCAGGAATATAAAATCTATGAATAGTCCTATTCATAACCGTATCTTTTCTAGTCAAGATAGGACAAATCAAAAGTTCACTTCCTAAGAAATATTGATACTTATAATTATTATCATCTATTACCCATTTATATTTATAATAGAATGGTTCAATCAACATCCTAGCATATTTATAATAATTATAACTCTCTGTATATAGATAAGGTATTAATCTATGTCTTAAACGTAAATAATCATTAACAATTGTCTCTGTTTTAATATCCCATCTCCAAGGTTCTCTTTTATAATAATTACCACGCGCTGCATGAAATCTAAGAATAGGGCTAAAAGTACCAAGTTCTACATATCTAATATATAGTTCACTCTCTTCAATTCCACCATGATTTCCTCCTACATCATGAGACCAGAATGATACACCAATATTAGCAGCAGCCATCATACTAGATGATATTTCTTTTAAGCCATCCCAAGAAACTTCTGTCTCTCCAGCATAAAGAATAGGATATCTATGAGAAGCATATATTCCATTACGGCTTAACATTATACTTCTTTTAGCAGGGTTTCTTCCAATATCTTTATAATTGAAATGATTATAAGCAAGTAGCTTTAAAGCATTATTATCCCCTTTATAATCATGCCAGAAAAAATCAACACCCAAAGACTCTAAAGGATGTAAAAAGAGTTTAAAATAAACATCTAATAATTTAGGATTTAAAGGATCAAAGACAATAATCTTATTACCATCAATTCCTAAATATGAACAAGCTTGAGCATAATAAGTCTCATGCGGATATATTCCTTCACTAGGATCTATAAAAAGACCAAGCCTTATATTATGACCATGTAAAAATTTAGAAACTTCACTAGGATTAGGAAATAACTCTTTATTAAAAGTAAAGCCTGTATGCAAATCTTTAGCATTACCTACATTACGATAATGCCAATCTTTATCTAAAAGAAATACTGCTAAAGGCACATTGCGTCTTTCAAAATCAGTTACTAACTCCTTAACGCTTTCTTCATTATAAGTAGTATTCCGACTCCACCAGTTACCAAGAGCATATCTAGGAATAAGTTCAGGATTACCAGTAAGTTTAAAATAGTCTTTTAAAGCAAGAGCAAAATCATCTTTGTACATAAAAACATAAATATCTAAGCTCCCCTTTTCTCTTTCATATAATGTACCATCAGGATTAAATAAAAGACTATTACTATCATCGATACTAGCGAAGCCTTCAAGAGAATAAAGACCACGCTTTAAAGCTTTAGGAGTATTAACATCTTCGCTAATCATATTCCCACCTAAATTACGCACTTCAGGATGGCCATAATACCAATCACGATCATTTTCTCTTTCTCCCATAAGCAAAGTTATCTTTAAATTTTTCATAGGATCAACTTTAGTGCCTAAAAATGGCGCTTCTTTAACATAAGTAAGATGAAAATATTTGGTCGTAATTTCTAAAAATTTAGAATCTTGTTTGGTTTGATATTCAGGAAACATAAAATAGCGATTAACAGCAAATTGACTAGGTACATCAACAAAGACACCACTAGGACTATATTCAAGTCTAACAAGTCTTTCAGAAAGCATTGTAATACGGTAATGTTTACCTTTATAAACACATTTATCATCACTCTTTGCTTTACTACAATCAATTTCAAACTGTTTACCTAGTGGATACATAATATCATGTCTCCTTTCCATACTTTTATCTTATTTAATTTTATCACAAATAAAAGACAATGAAAAGACAATAAATTTATAGTCTTATAAGGAAGGACTTAGGACAAGGCGAAACGAAGCACTTTTGTTTGGGCCGCCAAAAACAATTGTGCTATGAAAATTAAATACACCAACACTAAAAGTATCATAATAATATCCACCACGCAACATCCATGGAAATGTTTCGCTAACCATATTATTATAATCACCGTACCAGCCACTTGTTTCTGATAAACTATGACTGAGACATTCAATTTCATCACACGCTTGCAATATATCATGACTTAAATATTTATTATAATATTTACTATCTAATAATAGTAGATCGCTAAAGCCACTTGATGCAACTATATTATTGTAATTTGCCATTACATAGTCCCATGATCCTCCACTCATATCATAGATTCCATAGATTGTTCCTGCTGTTGATGCTCCTGTTCCTCCTATGCTCTCATCATATGTATATTGGCATCCATAATCAGTGTTTTCATTACTTGGACTTCCATAACTACATCCTGTAATAAAATAATTAGACTTGTTTTGATAGATTTCTTTATTAGAACCAGTAAAATTAGTATTTCCTAACTTACCATATTTACTTTGAGATAGATAGGCAACTATTGCCCATTCACTATTCTTCATCATATGAGTATCAGTTGTACTTTCTATTCCATATCTATTTCCTGTATCATTCATCTTTAAACTTACATTAAAAGCATTACTTACATTTATATTTCTCCAACTAGTTACATTTGGTTTTATCATGGCATCTAATTCTGTTGTATTATCTCCTCCATAAGAAGCATTTGGATTACTACTTGAAGTTTCAAACTTTCCTACCCATATTCCTCTTAATTCTTCATCACCAAAAGTAAATGCATCAGGAGTATACCAACTATTATCTTTTATTCCTTCACTAACTATATACTTCGCTGTTCCCCTATCTTTAATAGAAGTATTTACAAACTTTATATCTATTTCTCCTGGTAAAGCTTGAGTTGGTTCTGTATCTAAATACTCTCCTTGTTTTCCATAATAGTTTGTGCCATCTTCACTTCCTATACTATAACTATATCTTGGTATCCATACCCACATGGTCTCTATATCATCCATATTTACTACTGTTCCATTAGAAGCAGCCTTATATTTATCTCTTGTTGATGATGATACTGTTACAGCATTAGCCCACTTCTGTTCATTATAATTATACCAATCATTATTTGTGTTTGTTACATCAGCTTTTATCCAGTTGGTTCCATTATAAGTTACGGGAATCATTCCATTATCTAATACTGGAGCATTTGGACTATTCTGTTCTCTATCGAAACTCTCTACTACTATCTTGCTTTGATGAATTTTTCCCTGCACTTCATTTCCAGCATTCTCATCTAACCACATTCTTAATTCATAGGTTACATCTTCACTTGGTTCTAAAGTATCTTCTCCTATTATTTCAAAAGTACCTTTACCATAGTTACTTACTCTTACTACTCCACTATCATAACCATTAGATCCTGTTATTCTCATCTTTAAATAACTATTATCTAAGGTATTATTACTATCTTCTTCTAATGATACATGATAATAAGCATTTATATTTCCTGTATTTGTTATTGTAAATGTATATGGGGTTGTCTTTAATCCTTGATTATCTGAGATAGGGGCAGTATTATCTAGATTAATAG
>CAMMBX010000029.1 GCA_946494345.1 uncultured Mycoplasmatota bacterium
AAATTTATAAAAACCCCCTCTAAAATGTGTCCACTTTCTTGACATAAGTCCCATACAAATACCTTCTTTCTTAGCTAACTTTCAATTCTTTCACAAGTATAACCACTGTTTTCTAAATTATTTTCAATGGTAGTTACACTTTCATCTAATTCATATTCTGGATAAAATCCTTCAAGTTCAGCAAGATTAGATGAAATGAAATCTATATCAAGTTTTTTGTAATCTATATTTTGGGTAGTAATCTGAACAGCAGCGCTAACACTACATTCAGCAGTCATTCCAATATCATTTTCATCTAAAAATGTCTTTAATAACTGACATGAATTTTCTCTTTCTGTTAAAATATTACTATCCGTAGCACTATCTGCTAATCTATTAGTAGTTACAGAAGTACTACTTTTTAATCTATTCTTTTCATATCTAAAAGTTAAATTATAAGTATAATCTATATTTTCAGTAGAATTACTAAAACTACAATTCATTCTACCACTTTTTAATTCGTTTACACCATTTTTCTCATTCATATAATTAGTAATATATTCTGTAATATCAGGTAAGAAAAAGACAAAAGCAAATAAAAATACCATTAATAAAACTAAGAAAACAGGATGACCCTTTTTATTTCCAGTATTATTTTCTTCTGGCTTTACAGAAGTTGGTACACTATTTATATCTTGATTATTATTAGTAGGATTTGCTACTTGTTTATTAACTTCACTTGTACCACTTGCTTCAACTACTTGAGGTTTATTACTAGACTGTGGTGTAGACTCTGTTGTATTTTCAATAGATGGGGTAATAATCTGTGGTGTTTCTACACTATTATTAGTAGCCTTATTTGTTCCATTATTTTCATTATTATTCATATATTCCCCTCCATTATCCGTTACTATTCTAATTTAATTATAACATTTAACTAATTAAACGTAAACTATTAATTTGTTTTTGATAGTCATTACTATTAGTTATATAAGCGCCACTAACAATGATATCAGTCAAGTTACTTATCTTTTTGGCAACGATATCATTAATACCACCGTCTATGCTTATTTTGAATGTAAATTCTTTATATTCTTTTTTTAAAATATTTAATTCTTTTAATTTGTTGATAGTAGAATTAATAAATTTCTGGCCACCTTTTCCTGGTGTTACTCCCATTACCAATATTAAATCTATATATGGTAAATAAGGAATAATCATTTGAACTTCATCTTCAGGATTTAAAACTATGCCTGCTTTTATTCCATAACTCTTTATTAGTTTTAAATTAGGTAGTATATCTTCTAAAGTATTCAAATGAATAGAAATATACTCTGAATTTAAACTAGCATAATCTTTTATATATTTACTAGGAGACTCTACCATTAAATGAACATCTAATCTTTTATCAGTAAATTTATAAATATGTCTCATTTCTCTAAATGGTAAGGTTTTTCCTTCTACATATTTGCCATCCATAACATCTACATGAATGTAATCAACATCAGTATTATTTAACTCTGTTAGAGTTTTAGGAATGTCTTTACTACTTAAAAAAGATGCGCTTATCATTTCTTTGCCTCCTCATAAAATTTTAAATAACTGTTGTATCGAGATTTTAATATTTTTCCATCTTCTACAGCTTTCTTAATACTACATTCTAATTCTTTAGTATGTGAACAATCTTTAAATGGACAAGAATAGTTAGAAAATTCTCTAAAAGCATATTTTATATTTTCTTTTTTATATATTGTAAAATCTAAAGCAGAAAAACCTGGGGTATCAAGAACTTTACCATCTAAGAATTCATATAATTCTACATTTCTAGTTGTATGACGACCTCTTCCTAAAGCAAGAGAGACTTCTCCTGTTTTTAGATTCCAGTCAGGATTTAATTTATTTAAAAGAGTACTTTTACCTGCTCCTGTTTGTCCTATAAAGACAACTGTTTTATCTTTAATAAGTTCTTTTATTTTAGAAAGATCCTGATTGGTAAGGACTGTATATCCTATATTAGTATAATATACCATTAAGTCTTTTATTTTTTCATAATTTTCTTTACTAATTAAATCTTTTTTAGTTAAGCATATAACAATATCTACATTGTTAAGTTCCATATGGGCAATAAATTTATCTAATAAACCTAAAGAAAAGTCAGGATTAATTAGACTTGTAATGATAAAAGCCCTATCAATATTACTTACCATTGGTCTATTAAAAGTATTTTTCCTTGGTAATATTTCTTCGATTACTAAAGTCTTATCATTAAATCTAACATAATCACCGACTTTTGGTATAATTTTATCTTTTCTAAATTTACCTCTAGGTATTGTATTATAAGTTTTATTATTACTAGAAACTATATGTCTATTACTGCTTATTTTAATAATTTGTCCTTGCATTTTTTCTCCTAATCATTACTTTGAGAACTTGAATTTGATGAAGAATTTGAATTATTATTGTTATTTTTTCCATCATTTTCTTCTTGTTCTGTTGTAGTAGTATCATCATTCTTAGACTCTACTAATCTACCTATAGTAATAGTTACACTATCATTATTTTTAACAGTTGAACCATTAGGACGAGATTGGGTAATAATTTTATTAGCCATATTACTATCTGTTACATCTTGATATTCTGTTGTTACAGTTACACAGGCATTATTTGCCCAACTTGTTACCACATCCGCTGTTTGTAAATACCAGTCTGGGAAAGTAATGTCTTTTAGGATTGTTAATGTTATATCATCTCCTGATTTAACCTCACTACCTTCATCAAGTGATTGAGAAATAACAAGGTTTTGTCCTATTACAGAACAAGTTGTAGAGTCTGGTTCTATTTCTTGAATTTTAACTTCTAGTCCCATATCTTCTAGAGTCTCTCTTACTTCATTAATATCCATATTTACATAATTTTCAAGTTCATAAGTTTTAACTCCTGTTGATTTATATAAAGTAACTCTTGTTCCTTCTTTAACAGTACTACCACTTCTAGGATCTGTTCTAATTATCCTATTTTTCTTAACATCATCACTACTAACTTCTTCTATTTTACTATTAACGGTAAGTCCAGCATCTTCAAGAGTAGATTCAGCTTTACTTACAGTCATACCACTAACATCTGGTACTTTGACATCTTTTTCTGCTGTTAGGGCAGGAATAATAAAGAATACTGCTAGTAGTGCTATAACGATAACACCAGCGATTATAGATAAAGCGATTATTAATTTATTTGACTTTTTAGTTTTTTCATCAGTTATAGGTGTTGCAAGTCCTTCATTTTCATCACTTATTGGTTTCATTATCTTTGTAGTTTCATCTACTTCATTTTCAGGATATGGATAAACATATGGTTCTTCATTTATTCTATCATCGTTTAAAGCTGTTAATAAGTCATTATGCATACTTTTAGCATCATCATATCTATTTTTAGGATTTTTAGCGGTTGCTTTTAAAATAATATTTTCAATACTTTGAGGTATATCATTATTTAATTTATGAACATCAGGTAGAGGTTCTTTCATTTGCTTTAAAGCAATTTCTACGGCACTATCACCTTTAAATGGCAATTCTCCTGTTAATAGTTCATAGAAGATAATACCCATTGAATAGATATCACTTTTAATAGTTGCACCTTTACCTGCTGCTTGTTCTGGTGGTAAATAATGAACTGAGCCCATAACAGAATTAGTTTGTGTTAATTGGGTTGAGTTTAAGGCCATAGCAATACCAAAGTCTGTTATTTTTATTTGGCCATCACTCTCTATCATAATATTCTGTGGTTTTAAATCTCTATGAACAATATATGAGTCATGGGCATGAGCCATTCCGTCTGTTAATTGTAACATGATATCAATCGCTTCTGATAAAGTAAGACTACCACGTTTTTTTAACAGTTGTTTTAAAGTCATGCCTTCTACATATTCCATTACAATATAATAAAGTCCGTTATCTTCTCCTACATCATACATAGCGACAATATTAGGATGAGAAAGACTTGATGCTGATAAGGCTTCACGTTGAAAACGTCTTACAAATTTTTCATCATTTGCAAGGTCTCCTCTTAATACTTTAATAGCAACATTACGGTCTAATATCGTATCATAGGCAAGATAAACATTAGCCATACCACCTTCACCAATTGATTTAATTATCTCATAACGATCATTAATTTTTTGCCCCTTTGTAACCATTATTCTTCACCTTCTCCTAAAATTAAGTATGCTACTGATATATTATCAGTGCCTCCTCTATTATTAGCTTTTCTTATTAACTTTATAACTTTATCCTCAATATCTCCTTCTCCTAAAAGAACTTTTTCAATAGATTCTTCTTCTAGCATATTAGTAAGACCATCACTTGCTAAGAGGATAGCATCTATCTCCATATCACAATCAAAGATATCTATGTCTATTGGATCATTAGCTCCAAGAGCTTTCATTAAAACATTTTTCTTAGGATGATCTTTTGCTTCTTCTTCAGTTAGTTCTCCTGCTGATACTAATAAGTTTACTAATGTATGGTCATATGTTACTTTGTGTAATTTATTATCTTTCATAACAAAGCCTGATGAGTCACCAATATTACCAAATAATATATAGTCTTTAGTAATTATTGCCGTTACAAGAGTTGTGCCCATGCCTTTACTTTCAGGATGAGTTTTCTCATGTCTAAAGATACTATCATTTATTTCATTAACACTGTCTCTTAAAAAATTAACAGCATCCATTTTACTCATATTATGAAAATTTTCATTAAAATCCTTAGCAAGATGAGTTATAGCAATTGAAGATGCAACTTCACCAGCAGAATGTCCACCCATACCATCTGCAATAGCCATAAGGGTATCATTATCACTGTTATGGACTATTAAGACACTATCTTCATTATGGTCTCTAACCTTTCCTGCATCAGTTAAATAAAACGATTTCATATATCCTCCTTCTTACTTCTAAGCTGTCCACAAGCAGCAGAAACTGTGCCACCGAATTCTCGCCTAATTGTAACTGTAATATTGTTTTTCTTTAGTATATCATAAAACTTAGCAATTGTTAAAGGTTTACTTCTTTTAAACTGTAAAGCTTCTGTTTCGTTATATGGTATTAAATTAACATAACAGTTTATCCCTTTAAGTAAATTAACTAATTCTTTAGCATTTTCTTCTTTATCATTAACTCCATCTAACATAATATATTCAAAGGTAACTCTTCTATTTGTTTTTTCTAAATATACTTTAATAGCATTAATTAAGTCTTTTAAAGAATATACTTTTGCGATAGGCATTATTTCTCTTCTTAATTTATCATTAGGTGCATGTAAGCTGATAGCAAGATTTACTTGATATGGAAAATTAGCAAATTCTAATATTTTAGGGACTAGTCCACAAGTAGAAACTGTAATATGGCGAGCACCTATATTTAATCCTTTAGGATGATTTATTATTTTAATAAATTTACAAATGTTATCATAATTATCAAAAGGTTCTCCTATTCCCATAATAACGACATGACTTATTCTAATATTGGCATCACTTTCAGCTTTTAAGACTTGTTCTACCATTTCTCCTGTTGTTAAATTACGTACTTTTTTACGTCTACCTGACTCACAAAACTTACAGCCCATATTACATCCTACTTGACTAGAGATACATAGACTATTACCATAATCATGATTCATTAAGACTGCTTCAACATGTTCTTTATCATTTAGTTTAAATAAGTACTTTCTAACATCTTTAGCTTTTTCTACTGTAACTATCTCTATATTAGAAATAATAAAATCTTTACTTAGCTTTTCCCTTGTTTCTTTTTTTAAATTAGTTGCATCATCAAAAGAAGTAATTCGTTTGTCTTTATCGTAAAGCCAAGAAAATAATTCTTCGGCATAATATTTTTTTTCATTATTAGTTAAAAAATATTCTGTTAATTCATCTATAGTTAAATCATATATACTCATAACTCACCTCCAGTTATACGAACTTTTACTAGATATATTATACAGTAAAATTAAAAGAAATACATCAAAAAACTGATAAAATATATCTATCAGTTTTGTAATATTTAATCAGTTAAGTTTTCTAGCTCTTCAATACTTAAACCTGTACTTTCGGATACTATTTTAGGAGATATTCCCTTTTCAAGAAGATTTTTAGCAATAGCAATTTGTTCTTGTCTTTTTCCTTCTTCCAGTCCATCTGCTTTTCCATCATCATAGCCCCAATTATGAGCAGTATTAATCATTTTTTTCTGCATCATCTCATTATCATATAACTTAAAATCATTAATATCCATATTTATAATAAACTTAATAATAATATTAAAAAACTCCTTATAGTCTTCTATTTTAAAGAAATGTTTAAATGTAGTGTCACTTAAAAGACTAATAAATCTTTTCTCTTATTCTTCTTCTTTCATTAATTTCTCCAATAATTTTTAATATTTCTACGTAGATGTCTACACTCTAACATGGAAGGGTAATTAATGCAAAAAGAGAATTTTGCAAATTCAGAACAAAAAAAGAGGGAAAACTGTCTAAATTCGCCTCTTCTAACTAAAATTCATTCTATAAACAGCTTGAATTTACAAATTTTATACTTTTTTAAGAAATTTTAGTTCTTAGTTTTTCTAATATTTTTGTCTCCTTTCTACTTACTTGAACTTGGGACATACCAAGAGTTTCAGCTGTTTCTTTTTGAGTCATATCTTGGTAGTATCTTGAAGTAATTAGTTCTCTTTCGCTTTCTTCAAGATTATTAATCGCTTCTTTTAAATCCAGGACACCTACATCATATCCTTTCTCAATAAGAGCGATTTTATTATATAAGTTATAATCATCATCTAAATAACTATTATCTAAACTATAAGGAGTTGTAATAGCATTCATAACACTAATTATCTTTTCTTCACTTTCTCCTAGCATATAAGATATCTCAAAAGTAGTAGGTTCTCTTCCTAAATTTTGAGATAAGTATTCCCTTGTTTCTTTAATATCTTTACTAAGTTTATAAACATCACTTGGCATATGTACTCCATAATCATTATTTATTGCTTTTAAAACTTCTCCTTTAATCCATAAATAAGCATAATCGGTAAAGTTTGTCTCTTTACTACTATCATATTTTTGTAAAGCGGTTTGGAGACCTACCATTCCTGCTTGAAATAAGTCATCATAATCACTTCTAAAATTATACTTACTAGTAATAGTTTTAACTAAACCAATATAGTTTAAAGCTATTTCTTCTGTCATATAAATCAGCCCCTTTCTTGTCTTAATAATAGTTAAAACTTTATTAAACTACAAGACTTTCGACAGAAGTAGTTATTAATTTCAACTTACAATTTTCGCAAGAAATAATGTCTTAAACAAAAATGCTAATAATTCTCTTTTTATAGACTTAGTTTTACCTTTTGTTACTTTACTTTTAGGATAATCTTCACAATTAAAAGTAATATCTATATTTTCTTTAAAATCTTGATATTTAATAGTTAAAGTAGTCTTAGAACAAGTATTAGAATAATTGAAATCTAATTTATTAAGAGGAATTGTACTTTTCTTTATTACTTTTGATAAATCTAAATAATTGGAAAGTATTATATCATCATAAAACTCTATTTGTTCTTTTCGATAAAGATAATACTTATTAATTGTTTCTATTATCTTATATCCATCATGAACTAAAGTATCAGTTAAATTCTCATCCTTATAACATTTATAATATTTCTTACGATAACGATAGAGTTTTTCTTTAGAAATAATTTTTATATAAAATTTATCTTCTATATTAGATGCCTTTAAGATGTTATCATCATAAAGAGTCTTAGTTAGATGGTTTATTAATTTAAGTTCTATTTTACTATAGCCTTTTTTTGTTACTGATATTGTTTCATTAATATAATTAGAGTTTACTAGTTCAAAACTTCCCTTTATGTCTCCTTGGTTTAAAAAGCAAGTCAGTTCAATACTAAGATATTCAGGACTATATCTTTTAGACAGTTTGATATTATAGTCATTACCTTCATAAATAACATTATCTTTATATTTTAAAATTATTTTAGTAATTAGAATATTATCAATATTCTTTATAGCTAGAGAATCTATTTTCTTTAGATCTTGATAATAGTAAATAATCTTAGTATCTTCATCTAATGAATCATCAACAATTCTCTTTTTACTATAATCAGTGTAATCACCATAAACTACTTCATCACTTTTAATAGTATATTCATCATTTGTCTTAGCCAAATATTTATAATCTTTATTTATTTTTTCTTGTTTATAGTATGTAACTTGCTTTACTTTTTCATTATTATTGACCTTGTAATTTGCATCAACTTCTCTTACTTTGAAATAGGGAGTAGTGATAGTCTTGGCCGAGACATTATCAAGACAAAAAAATAATAATAGTATAATAAGTATCTTCATATTTAATACCTCCTACTATTATTATTTACAGTTTTTAATCTTTTGCTTTAAAAATTAAAGTAAAGACAAAAGTAAAGATAATGGCTGCTGTTATACCTGTTGCTGTTAGGTCAAACATTCCTATTAAAAGACCAATTATTCCATGAGATTCAGCGGCTAGTAAGGCTCCATGAATTAGAGAATGCCCAAAACTAGTTATGGGAAGTAAAGCTCCTCCACCTACTCTTGCAATAAAGAAATCATATATTCCAAAAGAATCTAGAGCTGCTCCAACACAAACAAAAATAGCGGTAATATGACCAGGAGTTAATTTAGTATTATCAAGAATAAGTTCTGCTATCAAGCATATAATGCCACAAAAAAGAAATGAATTAATAAAGTACATTATATCGCCTCCAAACATATTAAATTTGCAATAGATAGAATATTTTCTTTTTGATAAAGCATTATTGGTGAGAATAAGGCACCAGTTGCGATTAGTAAGACTTTTTTATATTTATTTTCCATTAAATCTTTTAAGATAGTACTATAATTAACTAAGGCAGAACATACAGGTCCACTACCTCCAGCCATTACTTCTTTTTGTTCTTCTAAGTCATAGAGCATAGTTCCACAGTCATTATAGTTTTTAGATAAATCTATATTATATTCATTTTTCATTAAGTCTTTTAATATTTCTTTACCATATTTACCTAAGTCTCCAGTTAAAATAAGATCATAATCACTTACTTTAGTATTAGTTTCAGTTAAGTATTTATAGAGAGTATCAGCAGCGGCGCCTGCCATAGCTGCTCCCATATTAAATGCATCTTTTTGATTAAGATCCACTATTGTTCCAATAAGGCCATTAACTACCCTAATTCTACTAGGTTTATTAGATAACAATATACTTGCCCCTCCTGTAGCGGTAAATGTTGCAGTCTCTGGTTTTGGTGAACCATATTCAGTAGGATTTCTAAATTGTTTTTCACTTGACATATTATGAGATGAACAAGAAATAAGTGCGTTATTTACTTTACCGCCATCAATAAAAGTAGAACCTATTAATAAACCTTCAATGCTAGTAGCACAAGCAGTATATATTCCAAGAAAAGGACTTTTTAAGTTTAAGGCTCCATAACAAGATGAGGTGATTTGATTAAGAAGATCTCCTGCTATTACTAAATCTATATCTTTAGAAGTTAATTTTGTTTTCTTTAATAATATTTTTATACTATCTTCAAGTAATCTTATTTCGGCTTTTTCAAATGATTTTTCCTTGCAGTATAAATCTTCTGTATATTTTTTAGCAAAGTTTTTTGCTAAAGGTCCTTTCGCTTCATAAGGACCACAAACAGTACTAGCATTATCTACATAAACATTTCTAAAATTTAATATCATACTAAAACCTCCCATAAATATCTAACTAAGCCAAAAAACCATGCTGATACAACTCCATAGAAAATAACTGATCCTGCTAATTTAAAAACATTACTACCAATTCCATAAATTGGTCCTTCATTTTTATAGTCAAGAGCAGCGCTGGTCATAGAGTGAGCAAAACCAGTAATAGGTATTAATAAACCAGCTTTGGCTTTAGCAACTAATTTGTCGAAGAAGCCTAAGGCAGTAAAAAGAGAAGCAAAGAAGATAAAGGTTATAATCATATAAGTTGAAGCATCGTTACGAGATACATTAAAAAGCATTATATATATTCTAATTAGGCCTTCACCGAGAAGTCCTAGTGATCCTCCTACTAAGAAAGCAGTAACTGCATACTTTAATTTATTTTCTTTAGGAGTATGTTTTTTTACTAAAGAGTCATATTTTTTATTAGTCATATTATCACTGTCTCCATTCCTTTTATAGCTTTACCTAAAAATAAATAATTATACAAAAAAAATAGAAATCATTATTCTATTTTTTTATTTTATTGTTGCTACTAGACGTAAAGAAGCTCCTTCACTTCTACCACCCATAGCAGTAGCACTATTTATACTAAATACACCTCCACTAATTACATAATAAGCACTACGTAACATCCATGAATACTGCTCATCTAACATACTGCCACGATCATTATACCATCCTCTCGTTTCTAATAATCCATGGCTTAAGCATTCATTTCCATTACAGGCTGTACTTGCATTAGAACTTGTATATTTATCATAATACTTTGCTTCTGGCATTTCATTAAAGCCACTGCTTGCAACTATATCATTATAATTGGCCATTACATATTCCCAGGCTCCTCCACTCATATCATAGATTCCATAAATTGTTCCTGTTGTACTGGCTCCGGTGCCATTTATCTCTACATCATAAGTATATTGACATCCATAATCACTTTCTGTTCCTCCACTAGGATGTCCCCAACTGCAGCCCGTTATATAACTATTTGATTTATTTTGATATACTTCCTTATTTGCACCTATAAAATTAGTATTTCCTAATTTGCCATATTTACTTTGGGATAAATAAGAAACTATTGCCCATTCACTATTTTTCATCATATGTGTATCAGTTGTACTTTCTATTCCATATCTATTTCCTGCATCATTCATTTTTAAACTTACATTAAATGCATTACTTACATTTATTCCCCTCCAACTTGTTACATTTGGTTTTATTATAGCATCTAATTCTGTTGTATTGCCTCCACCATAAGATGCACTTAGATTACTACTTGAAGTTTCAAACTTTCCTACCCATAGTCCTCTTAACTCTTCATCACCAAAAGTAAAAGCATCAGGAGTATACCAACTATTATCTTTTATTC